>JBMCFH010000123.1:0-9976 GCA_048620455.1 Chloroflexota bacterium
TGGCTGCCAGGCCCAGCTGGAACTGGCTCCAGAAAGAGGCGATGCTGGTCAGCGGAAACCAGAACAGGGCGATGCCTTCGATGAACAGATAGAAGTTGCCGGCGGACACCGCGCCCGCGATCACGCTCATGCCGCCATAGTAGACGATCAGCGCCGTCCCAATGCCGGAGATGGTGCCCAGCACGGGAAAGATGCTGCTGAACGTCAGCCCCTGGCGCAGGCTCCAATGGTAGGTTCTGGCGTTGACCGGCTTGAACTCATCGTAAATGCGTTGCTCCTGGCGAAAGCTCTTGGCTACAGCAATGCCCGTGATCGACTCCTGCACGTTGGCGTTGACCTCCGCCAGTACGCGCCGCGCCTGGGTGGACATGCGCCGCGCGATGCGGCGGAAGGAAAGGGCTACGACGATGACGATTGGCGCCATCGCCAGCGCAATCAGGGCCAGGCGGAAGTTGATGAACAGCAGCAGCGTGACCACAATGACCACGATCAGCACCTGGCTCATCAGATCCAGCGTAAGCGTCACCACATTGGAGAAATCCTGGGTGTCCGACGTCACGCGGCTCACAATTTTGCCCGTCGAGAACTCGTCGTAGAACGACATATCGCGCGCCAGCACCGCGTCGAAGGCGTCCTCGCGCAGGTCCAGCACGACGTCGCCCACGGTGCGCGCCGTATAGCGCCGCCGCACGTAATTGAAGGTCCAGGAGAGGACGCCGGAGAGTAAAATGGCCAGGATCAGCCACGCCGTGCGTTGCCAGATGGTATCGTCCAGGTTCGCCGCGCCTTGCAGACGGTCCAGACTGCGGGCAATGAGGAAGGGAAACGCAGCGTCCATCAACGAGTTCAACCCGATCATCAGCGCCACGATGACCATCGCCTGCCTGTGGCGGCGGAAATAGCGCAGGATTCGTCTGAGAAGTTCGCGGTCCGGATATTGCCGGTCGTACGCCTCGGCGTCCAGACCATCCATGATGAAGCCCATCGTCGACTCCTATGTTTCAATCAACACGAGCGAAAATGCGCCGGTAAAGGTCGCAGCGCTCCATAAGCTCTTCGTGCGTGCCCTGGTCGAGGATTTCGCTGCGGTGCAGCACGAGAATGCGATCGGCGCGCCGGATCTGCGAGAGGCGGTGTGTAATCAGCAGCGTGGTGCGTCCCTGCAGCACGCGGTCGATGGCGCGCTGGATGCGATCTTCGGTGGCGCTGTCGATGGCGCTGGTGGAGTCGTCGATCATCAGGATGCGCGGATCGGTCAGCAGGGCGCGGGCAATGGCCAGCCGTTGCCGTTGGCCTCCCGACAGGGTCACGCCGCGTTCGCCGATCACGGTGCGGTATCCATCACGGAAGCCGCTGATGAACTCGTGCGCCTGCGCCGCCCTGGCTGCACCTTCAATCGCTGCCCGGTCTACGTCTGATCCCATGCCGAAGCCGATGTTTTCGTCGATGGCGCGCGAGAAAAGGAAGATGTCCTGTTCAATCGTCGAAATCTGCGAGCGCAGTGAGTCCAGGTTCCAGTCGCGCACGTCTACGCCGTCGATCAGGATACGGCCCTCGTCCACGTCGTAGGTGCGGTTGACCAGGCGCGTCAGGGTCGTCTTGCCCGACCCGGTCTGGCCCACAATGGCAATCGTCTCGCCGGGCGCGGCGCGGAAGGAGACGTTCTTCAGCACCGGCGGGCCGCTCGCATCGTTGCTCAGGCGAAAGGTGACGTTCTCAAAAACGATCTCGCCCCGTATCGGCGCCGCGTAGCCCTCTTTATTTTCGTCCAGCTCGGTCTCTTCCTCGATCAGCTCCAGAATGCGGCGGGCGCCGGCAAGTCCCATCTGCACCAGCGAAAAGGTGAAGATGGAAATGAAGGCCGGAAAGCGCAGCACGCCCATCAATCCCATGAAAGCCACAAGCTCGCCGAGGGTCAGCGCTCCTTGCGACACGAGCCACACGCCGTGGGCGAAGCCGCCCGCCAGGGCAATGCCCAGCAAGAGCAGGGGCAGGTAGCGCGCTTCAATCTCTCCCTGTTTCACAAACAGGTCGCGGACGAGGCGCGCGTTTTCCATGAATTTGCGCCGTTCCTGCGCCTCTTGCGCCGCCGATTTGACCACTTCGATGCCCGTAATCGTCTCTGTGAGCCCCGCGTTCAGCTGGCCGAAGTGGTGCCGTTGCGCGCTGGCTACCGGATTGAGCTGTCGCACGTAGCGACGCAGGGCCACGATGTAGACCAGCACGAAGAGCATGGGCGCCAGCAGCAGTTCCAGGCGGATGAAGGCGATAAACGTCAGCGGCGCGAGGATGGCCATAATCGACTCGATGATCAAGGCCACGCCGGGGTTCATCATGGGGTTCAACTGGCGCACGTCATTGGTGGCCCGGGCCATGATATCGCCTACCCGTTGCCGGTTGTGGAACGTCTGGCTCTTGCTCAACAGGCTGATATACAGTTCTTCGCGCGCGTCACGCTCCAGGCGTTGTCCCAGCGTTTCCACAGACCATGAATTGGTCAGATCGATGAGGCCGCGCACCAGCGCCAGCCCCAGAATGGCCAGGGCGATGGAGAGCACGCGTTGGGGGTTGGGGTCGGGTTGCAGGACTTCGTCGAAGACGAGGCCCGTGAGCCGGGGAACCGCCGAGAAGAGCACGTTGGTGAGCATGGCGGCAAGGCCAAAACTGACGATCAGATGCGGATACCGCAGCAGGTGCGACAATATCCAGCGCAGCGGACCAGAGCGATTGTATTCGTACTCGTCGGCGACGGTGAACTCTCGTTTGCGCGGGGCAGGGGCAAGGGCCTGATCGAGCATGGAACACTCTCCTGCGGGAAGATGCCCGGATAAGCGACTAGAACTTTTGTTCGGACCTGTAATTATAGCAGACTCGAATGTGAGAGTCCACAATCAGTTCTCGATCACCAGGAACGCCTCCCCGTCCACCGCCAGCCGCTCCCCGCTGCGCGGATCGAAGAGACCCACGCGCAGATGCAGGCCGTCAAGGGAGGCGCCATCCGGCAGGGAGAGGCGGTGTTCGTCCACGACGTATTCGCCCGGCGCCCAACCCGTCGTCGGTCGCGCCCACTGCGCCGGCTCTGCGTCCGACTGGGCCACGATCTGGCCCGCGTCGTCTACCAGGTGCACGAAAACCTGATAGCCTGTTTCCATTTCAGCCAGGCCCTGCCAAACCAGGGTCACCGTGAGTTGCGCCGCTTCCTGTGAAACGGTGTAACCGTGTAAGGCGGCCTGCTCGGCAAAAACCGCCTCAACGGTGTTCTCCACGGGCGGCGGTTGGAAGCTGCGGTCTGGCGCGTCTACCGTCACCGTTTCCAGCGCCACGTCTCCCAATCTGAAGCGGTACTCGCCGCTCTCCAGCGTTGCCGGCAGGCGCAGCAGATGTTGGCCACGCAGCCGTTCACCCGCCCGCCACTGTTGCGGACCGTAATCGGCGCGCACAGGGGGGATCCCCCAGCGCTGCACCGTTTCGCCGGCCTCGTTTTCCAGCGCGAGAATCAGCTCTGAGGGGACATCTTCGGCTGCTGAGGCGGGCGCTTCCCAGAACAGGGTCAGTAACAGCGGGTCGCCCGGCGCGGCGGTGGCGCGATCCTGGCTAAAACCTGACAGTTGCAGCCCTTCGATGCTGGCCCGCGTCTCGTGCTGCGGACTGAAGCGGGCAGGGTCCTCGGCCCGGTGCACTTCTACCTGTCCGATCACGGCTGTGGGACCCACCGGCGCGCCATTGCGCGACAGGGTGAGCGGCTGCAGGTCGTCCAGACGGAACAGGGTGAGCACGATGTCATATTGCCCCGGGGGGGTGCCCGGCAGCACCTGGATCTCGCGGCTGTCCCAGGCCCACTGTCCCGGCAGCCAGCCTGTGGTTGGCGGCGCTTCTTCATAGAGGCGCGGTCGGTGCGTTTCACGGTCGCTCCAGGTCAGGCCCTGCGGGCCGCGCAGCCAGACGTTGGACTGGTAGGCGGCCTGCGGTGCGGCCTGCACCTGCCACGCCAGGTGCACGTCCACCGTCTCGCCGGACGGCACGCGCTCGCGGCTGAGGGTGAAACCTGCCAGCTGCAGCTCCCCGGCCTGCAGCCCACCGCCTGCGGAAAGTGCGGGCCCGCTTGCCCGCCGCAGGGGCGTCTCCACCCTGTCCACGACAATTTTGGCCCCCAGCAGAACCAGCGCCAGGGCCAGCAGGGTCAGCGCGAGCGCTCGGTGCGCGCCCACACCCCGCGGCGGCTCTATAACGGGAAGAGGCGCGCCGGGTCTGCGGCGCAGATAGATCACAGCCGCGACGAGTAGCAGGAGAGAGAGCGCGCTGGCTGCGCCAAAGGCGGCGCGCAGCGGGGTCAGGGACCACTCTATAGCGACGGTGTGCCGTCCCGCGGGCACCGGAAAAGCGATTAAGCCTTCTTCGCCGGCGGCGCTGATCGGTACCGTCTCGCCGTCCACCTGCGCGCGCCAGCCGGGGAAGGCGAATGACAGATAGCGGGCCCGGAACGGGGCGGGGCTTTCGATTTCGATGCGCGCGCGATTTGGCCCGTACGTGGCGCTCAGCAGACGGGCGCCCTGAGGCAACGCGCTCTCGTCGAAGCGTTGCGGCGGACGCCCGGCAAGGTAGTCGGCCTCCAGCGGCGAGCCCTGCGGGCGGCTGCGCACGGTGGTGGGGAAGTAGCTGCCTTCAGGGTCCACGCCTACCAGCCCGGTCTCCCGTTCATAGCGGTGTACGTCGGCGATATCGGGGAAGGGCGCCTCGGGGCAATACGTGGGGTAGAGCAGAGGATACGCCTCCAGCGCCAGCAGGACGATGGGCAGCGCGGTCGCCGCCACAAGCAACAGCCGGTTCTGTTCCGCGCCCCGCCGCGCCCACAGTGTATCTATCAGCGCCACGGGCGCCGCTGCCAGCACAGCCAGCGGCAGCGCCGCGCGGCCTACGAAGCGCCAGGGGAACTGTACGAACTCGATAAGGGGCAGCGCTTCCCACAAAGGCCGGCTGAGCGGCAGGGCGAAGGCCAGGAAGATAGCCGCCGCGCCCGCCATCAGCAGGAGGTGCGCCCGCTGCTCGCGCCGGCGAATGCCAAACAAACTGAGCAGGCCTAACAGGCCCAGCGCCGTCTGTGTCCAACCCAGGCGGAAGGGCAGCGGGGGGTTAATCAGCGTGGGGTCCTCGTGCGAGACGGCGCTGAAAATCTCGCCCAGGCTGGCGAAATTGTAGCGGAAGTCGTTGTTGCGCGTCGTGGTGGACAGGCTCAGCGTGACCTCGTCCATCTCCAGCACGGCAGGGCCGGTGTAAAAAGCGGTCAGGCCCAGCCCAATGCCCATCAGCAGCGCCGCCCGTCCCAGCCCGCGAGGCCACGGCAACCGGTGTATCCAGACCAGGGCCAGCAAATAGAGGCCCAGCGCCGGCGTGAACAACAACAAGGAGATGTTGTGGCTGAGAGCGAGCGCTGCCAGGCCCAGGCAGCCCACGAGGAACCAGCGCGCCGCGCCGCCGAGCAGAAAGCGCCGCCCGGCCCACAGTAACAGGGGGAAGAGGGCCAGGGCCAACGACTCCACCTGATTGCCGCGTACCAGGGCATCTACCAGTTGGTAGGGAGCCGCCATATAGGCCACGGCGGCGACGATCCCCGCCGGCGCGCCGAATATGTCGCGCACCCACAGATAGGTGAAGGCGCCCGCCGCCAGAATCGTCGCGGCATAAAAAAGGTTGGTGGCTGCCGGCAGGGGCAGGCCCGCCAGGTGCAGAAAATGGGTCAGGTACAGGGGCAGCGGCTCGCGGTAGAGAAAGAAGGGGTAGCCATAGCCAAAGGCCAGGTCGGGCAGCCAACGGCTGAACAGAATCCCGTCTTCCCAGGCGTGGCGGATGGCGGCGACGCGGTGGTAGTGCAGGTGCCCGTCGTGCGTGCAGGGCACGCTGCTCCAGCGCAGCAGGGGGGTGATCAGCGGCAGACCCAACAAGGTCGTCAGCAGGAGGTGCCACCACGTATGGCGGCGGCCTGTGGGCTCGCTCACGGAATGTCCACCTCCAGCACGTACTGCTCGCCCGGCAGCGGCGCGCCGGCAGCGTCATACAGCGGCAGGCGCACGCCGTTCGTGGCGTCGTAAAGGCCCAGGGCCACGGTGTAAGCGCCGGACGGCGGGCGCGCCAGCTCGTAGGTTTCGATGATTACCTCGCCCGGGGCCCAGCTGTCGGTGGGCGGTTGCGGCCGGCGGTCCCCCTGGGCCACGATGGCTCCCTGCGCGTCGCGCAGGTGGACAAAGGTAGTGTAACTGCTCTGTGGCTGCTCGGCCGCCTGCCACACGATAGTGAGGCGCACCGCTTCTTGCGCTAATTCCACGTCTGCTGCCTGCAAGGTGGCTACGGAGCCTACCCGCACCCCCAGCGGCTCCAGATCCGATGGCAGGTCGAAACGGCGCTGGCGCGCCAGGATTTCTATTTGTCCCAGGGCAAGCGGTTGCGCCCACTGCTCCCGTCCCTCCTCGTCCTGCCATATCAGGCGCAAAGGTTGCACGCCTGCCGGCGCATCCAGAGGCACGCGCCAGGTCGGCCGCAGGCGATAGGCCTGACCGTCCGCCCAGCCGCTCGTATCCACGGCGACGCTTTCCGTCTTCACGCCGCCTATCTCCAGCGCCAGCCGCCCGCCAGACGCCTCGCCGGCCTGCCACCACAGGTCCAGGCTCACCGTCTGACCGCTGTGCGTCTGTTGAGGCAGTGCTCCGTGACCCAGCAGCGGCGCGGCGTCTGTTACGCGTTGCGCAATATCCAGGGACGGCTGCATGCGCGGCGCCTGAGCCGTTACCGTGTCCAGGGTCCCTTGCGTGCCCAAAAACCGGCCCTGACCGTCAAAGACGCCCAGTTGCGCGCCCTCGGCGTTAAAGAGACGAGCCACGAGGCGGTAGTCGCCCGGCGGCAAATCGGGCGGGGTGGCTATCGTGTAGTTTACGGGCTGCACGGCGTCCGCGGGCCAGGCGGCGGGCGGGTGGTCGGCCTGGTTCAGAAAGGGTATCTCCTGTTGCGCGTGCTCCTGACCGTTCTCGTCCACCAGCGCCAGCTGCAGGCGGTACGTCTCTGAGGGCGCGGCGTTGGGCAGTCGCCGCCAGCCGGCGGCGAGCGCGACGTCGTCGGGCCAGGGCAAGAAAACGGCGCCGGCGCTCGTCACTTCGATAGCCGGGCCAAAGCGCAACGTGCGCGCCTCCGTCCGCAGTTGCGGTACGTCAAAATCGGCCGCCCGCAGCCCGGTGTAGAGGCGCGCTTGCTCCCCGGGGCCCAGGTCGACCGCGTGCAGCGCTTCTTTCTTTTGCAACGTGGCGGCGCTCCACGGCTCGGGCTCGTCCAGTACCAGTAGATGATCGGCCGGTTGCAGGCGCGTGAGCGTCGCCGGCTGCAGACGGGTGATGGGCCCGGTGTAGAAGGGGGCCGTGCCCGGCAGGTTGGTGGCGTACAGGCGGCTGTGTTCAGGGACTGCCGTGCGCGCCAGCCATTGCGCCGCCGCGCCCGCGCCCTCGCCCCAGCCCACAGGAAGCGCCTGGGCCGCCACGGTCTGTCCGCCGGCCAACCAGTTGTAGGCCAGCAGTGGATAGGGCAGGTGTCGTGCGAGGTAGGCCAGATGCAGCAGCGCCACCAGCACCAGTAGGCGCCGTGAGTGGCTTCCCAGGTGGCGCGCGGCCCAGACCAGGCCCTGGGCGGCGACGACGGTGAAGGCCACCAGCGCCGGCAGCGCGTAGCGGTCGTACTTCAGGGATGCCTGGCTGATGGCCAGCAGATAGACGACGCCGAACAACAGCAACCAGAGGGCGGCGCGAGGCGGCTCCACACCCTCTCGGCGGTAACCGGGCGCCGGGAACCTCCGGGAGGTGATATAGATAACCACGCCCGCCATGCCCAGCAGGAGCCCCACGGTCGCCGCCGGCGAGAGGCGCAGCAGCAGCGCTACCGGGTAAAAGAGGGGGCCGGGATCGGGCGTCATCTGGCCCAGGAAAAAGGTCTGGCGCGCAGCGTCGTCGACGAACTGGCCCGTCAGCCCGGCCGTATGTTGCAGCACGGAATCGGGCGCGTCCCACAGCGCGGGCAGAAGGATGAAGACGGTGACCAGCGTGGCGCCCAGCCAGGCGCCCACCACTTTGCCTGCTCGGCGCCAACTGCGGCGAGCGCGGTGCAACAGGGACCCGCCCACAATGGCCGGCACGAAGGCCAGCAAGATCAGGCCCGGCGTCTTGGTCAGGATGGCCAGCCCTGTGGCCACGCCGGTCAGGGCTGCGGGCAGCGGGTGGCCCGTTTGCGCCGCGCGCAAAGCGAGCAGTATAGCCAGCAGGATGAAGGTAGCCAGCGGAGCGTCTACGTGGAGGAGGCCCGAGAGGCCGGCGAAAAAGGGATCGAGGGCCAGCAGGCCGGCGGCAAGAAGGGCGGGCCCGTCGCCCAACAAGGAACGGCCCAGCAGGTAGACAACTACCAGGCTCACGCTGGTAAGCAGGGCCACGCCCAGGCGCGCCCCATCCAGGAAAAGAGAAAGGCGCCGGAATGCTTCTACGTTCTCCGTGGAAAGCCAGTACAGTTGCTCCAGCCACGCCACCTGGGAGGCCAGCGCCGGTTCCAGCCACAGTTGTACCTGGATGGCCACGGCGCCGATCCAGGTGGTGGTGATGCCCGGGTGTCCGCTCTGGATCGTATGGGCCCACTCTCCCTGCAGCAGCGCCTGGCGCAGGCCCAGGCTGCGGTGAACCCAGATCAGTTCATCTGGCGTGACGTAGCGTCCCAGCGCCGCCAGCCGCGGCGCCAGGGCCGCCACAAAGATTAGTGACGGCAGAAGGAGCCGGACGTGCTGCCGGGGGAAGGTGGGGAAGGACACGCGATTCCTGACACGATTGTCTTAGACGGTGCTCTCTTGCTGCTGGACCAGCGCCGGTTCATCGTGGGGCGGGGGGGCCGGCTGACCGCCGCTGACGATCTCGCGCACATGATAGACCAGTTTGCCCTGGCTCTCATAGTAGGTACGCACGACCAGCTCCGCCAGCAGGCCCATGACCAGGAACTGGATGCCGATAAATATGAGCAAGACGGCGAGCATGAGCAGCGGCCGGTCGCCGATGCGCACGGCATGGAAGCCGGCGACGCCGCCCGTGACCAGGCCCCAGAATTTGATGAAGGAGAGGTAAGCGCCAAACAGGGTGCCCAGCGCGGCGGAGATGACGCCGATGCCGCCCAGCAGGTGCATGGGTCGGTCGCTGTAGCGGCGTAGGAAAAGGACGGTGGCCAGATCGAGGATGACGCGAAAGGTGCGCGAGATGCCGTACTTGGAGCTGCCGGCGATTCGAGGGCGGTGGCTTACCGGCACTTCGGCCATTTTGAACCCGGCGAAGTTGACCATCTCGGGAATGAAGCGATGCATTTCACCGTAGAGGTGAATTTCCTGCACCACCGAGGCGCGAAAGGCGCGCAGCGAACACCCGCGGTCGTGCAGCTGCACGCCGCTGGCGCGGGCGATCAGCCGGTTGGCGACCCAGGAAGGGAATTTGCGCAGGAGCACAGCATCCTGCCGGTTCTGCCGCCAGCCGTTGACGACGTCGTACCCTTCGTCCAGCTTGTCCAGCAGCGCCGGAATGTCTGCCGGATCGTTCTGGCGGTCGGCGTCCATCGTCACGATGATGTCGCCTGTGGCAGCATTAAATCCGGCGGCAAAGGCCGCCGTTTGCCCGAAATTGCGCCGGAAACGGATAGCCGTGATGCGGCTATCGTCTCGCGCCAACTCCCGCAACACGTCGAAGCTACCGTCGTGGCTGCCGTCGTCGACGAAGATGACTTCGTAATCCAGATCCTGCCTGGAAAGAGCCTCGTTAATCTCCGCCAGCAGTGGGCGCAGGTTTTCTACCTCGTTATAAACAGGGATAACGAGGCTAAGATCGTGCCTGTCCGCAGTTGCTCCGCCGGCATGTGCTTTGTCTGGCGACATCATAAGAATGCGATTTTATCATCCTGTGACGTGGCGACAAGCAGCCGG
>JBMCFH010000124.1:0-9930 GCA_048620455.1 Chloroflexota bacterium
CAACTTTGGGACCCAGATGACACAGATCTCACAGCAATAACCAATCCCCAATCTCTCTCGCTCCATCACAGCACCGCCCGCCGCCTCAACCTCCCATCAAATCGCCTCTCCACAAAGTGCCCCAGCCCTGCCTCGCCGCAGAATTCATCCTCCTTCATGATCACCCGGCCCCGCAGCATCGTCAGCACCGGCGCGCCACGCACGCGCCATCCTTCAAAGGGGTGCCAGCCGGCCTTCATATAACTGCCCTCCAGCCCCAACGTGCGTTCCACCTGTGGATCGACCAGCACCAGATCGGCGTCAGATCCAGGGGCGATCAGCCCCTTGCGCGGGTACAGACCGAAAAGGCGCGCCGGGTTCGTGCTACACAATGCCACCAGGCGCTCCACCGTGATGCGTTCCTTGTGCACCCCCTCTGAAAACAGCAGGGAAAGCCGGGTTTCCACGCCCGGCACGCCGTTAGGCACCAGGTCGAACGAGTCGCGCCCCTGCGCCTTAGACTCAGCGTCGAACGCGCCGTCGTCGGAAGAAATGGACCCGAGCGCGCCGCTTGCCAGTGCCTGCCACAGCGCGTCGCGGTCCGCCTCGGTACGCAATGGAGGGCTCATGCACCAGTTGTAGCCATCGTCCTGGTCGTAAATCGTCTCATCCAGCATCAGGTAGTGCGGGCACGTTTCGGCGTAGACGGGCCATCCTTGTCCCTGCGCCTTCTGAATTTCGGCCACCGCCGCCGCCGAGGACACATGAAAAAAGTACAGCGGCGCGTCCGTCTGCCCGGCCAACCGCGCCGCGCGGGCCACGGCCTCTGCTTCTGCCAGCGGCGGCCGGCTCAGCGCGTGGTAACGGGCCGAGCGCTTATCGTCGTCCAGGAACTGCGCCACCATGTACTCGATCAGCGCGGCATTTTCTGCGTGCACGATACCCACGCACGGCAGGTCGCGGCTGGCGTTAAGCAACGTCAGCAGGCCGCCATCGTCTACCATGATGCCCAGGCTGCGGTAGGCCATGAACACCTTCCAGCTGGCAATGCCCGCGCTCACAAGCTGGCGAAGCTCCTGGCCCACACCCGGGCGCACGTCGGTAAAGATGGCGTGGAAGCCGTAATCCACCGTTGGCTGACCCTTCGCCTCCTCCATCCTGGCCTCGATGGCCTCCATCGCCGGCCGGCCCTTTTCCTGAAAAGCAAAGTCGATGAAGGTAGTGACCCCACCCGCCGCCGCAGCCACACTGCCCGTGAAGAAGCTGTGCCGCGTAACGGTGCCCATGAAGGGCATATCGAAATGAACGTGAGGGTCAACCAGCCCGGGCAGGACCAGCAAGCCGCCGGCGTCGATAACCTCCCGCGCGTCGTCATCGCTGTAATGGGTCCCCACGCCGACGACACATCCGTCCTCGATAGCCACGTCGGCCCGCGTCTGGCCGAAGGCGTTGACCACTGTCCCGCCGCGCACTAAAGTGTCAAACATAGTCTCTCCAGCTGAATCACCGTGAGACATCCGATTTTTCACCAAACCGCTCACATCCTCTATGTGAAACCGATTCCGAACACACCGACACCAACCAGAGCTGTAAAAAAATCGGATGTCTTCCCTTCGCCAACGTGTATCTGCTAAACCTCCGGGAGGTCCTTCATCTATCTCACACCTCTGGGCAAACCGCTGGATCTCCCGGAGGTTTCTGACAATTTGCAACCACTAAAGAAACAACCGGCTCTGATACAAAACCAAAACGCCGACCGCAACCGCCGCCGTCGTGCGCCAGCCCAGGCCAATCTCGCCCTGCAACAGGCGCAACAGACGACCAATGCCGTAGACCAGACAACCGGCGCCAATCAGCAACGGCAGTAGCGTCACCTGCAGCGCCGGATCGCTTCCGCGCCACAGCGCGCCTACACCGCCTGCCAGCCCCAACGCCAGCGAAACCGCGACGACCTGCCACCACTGGCTGCGCAGGCTGGACACCAGGCCCAGGGCCGAAGCCCCGAGCAACGTCGCCCCTAGCGCCAGCAGAGCCAGCTCTGCGGAGCCAGCACCCGGCGCAAACAGACCACGCGTCAGGCCTAACCACAGGTTGTGCGCCGCCAGACCGGCAGTCACAGCGAGCAGGGCCAGGCCATTGCCGGCGCCTGCCACCGGGCCTCCCCCCTCTTCCGCGTCGCCCTCCTCCACCCGCGGCGCGGCATTGGCGCGGAAGAAAATAACCATGACCAGCGCCGCCCCCACCGCGCGCACCGCCACCTGCATATACACCGGCTCCAACACAAAGAGCCAGGCGCTGTCAGGCGGCAGATTGCCGTCGGGAAAGAGCAGCGACGACAGCGCCTGGTGCCCGGCAATTCCCGCGCCCTCCAGAGCATTGGGCAACACCTCGATCGCCGCCGCCAGCAACAAACCGGCGACGAAGGCGTTAAAGTAACCACGTCGCATCTGGGCGCTGGCGGGCGCCAGCACCCAGCGACCGAAGGCCAGCACCAGCAACACACCGCACAGCACGCCTGCTGCTACGAGCGACATGGCTAAGGACACCGAAAGCATCGCATCTGTCCCATTCTCATTACCTACGAGAGGACCAGTGGGCCGCCGGACCACACACCTGTGAGGCGCAACCCAACCACCAGCAACACCATTGCGATCCAGAAGACGATCACAATCCAGTCCGCGGTGCGCAACTTGATATCGCGGAACAGTTGCCGCTTGACCCCCGTTTCCTCCGGAAAGCTGAATCCGCGCAACTCCATGCTCAGGGCAATATTGCGGCTGCGGCGCAGGCCGCCCAGCCCCAGCGGAATCGCCGTCGTCAGCACGCCTATCATCATGCGCACCGGGTTGTACCATTTCACCAGCAGGTCGGACCCCCGCGCCTTCAGCGCATCCTGAATCGTTACGAACTCATCCTGCAACATGGGATAGAAGCGCATGGCCGATGCAAACATGAAGGCGCCCTTGTAGGGGATGCCCGCCTTGTACATGGATAGCCCCCAGTCAAAGGGATCAGTAGTATAGGAAAAGAAAAGGAAACAAATGGCCATGGCCCCCAGGCGAAAGGCCACCGCCGACCCAAACAACAACCCCTCTATCGACGCCGCGCGCAGCACCGGCGTTGTCTCACTGAAACAGGGACATTCGTTGAGCAGAAAGGTGTGCGCAAACGTCAGGCCCACGATGATGGGCGTCAGGTAAACGAGGAAGGGCAGGTACGTGCGCGGGCTGACGCGCGCCCCCAGCCACACCAGAAAGACCATGAGCACAAACATCACAAACGGTGTGGGCCACGGAACCCCGCCGATGACAATGGGCGTGGGCATCAAGAACGTCAGTAGCAGGTAACTGACTACAAATGTCAGCTTGCTCCGCGCGTCCAGCTTGTGGAACCAGGTCTGGTAGGCAGAGTAGGAGTAAATGGCCGAACTCATGACAGCAACCTCTCCCTGAATATCGCTTCCGCTTCGTTGACGTTGAGCGGTGGCGGATCAATTCCCAGTTGCAGCGCTAACTGGGTGACGGTCGGCGGCTTAACAAACGTTTTGGCCAGCTCATCCATCCGCGCAAAGACCTCGCGCGGCGGCGCGTCCAGCAGCACCTCGCCCTGGCAGAGGGCAATCACCCGGTCACAGAAATTGGCCACAAGGGTCATGGCGTGCGTAATTACTACCACCGTAATCCCAAACTCCTCGCGCAGTTGCTGCAATAGCGTCATGATGGCCCAGGCGTGGGCCGGATCCTGGCCCGTCGTCGGCTCGTCAATGATCAGCGCGTCAGGGCGCAGTACCGCTATACAGGCGATCGCCAGCCGTTGTTTGTCCCCTATCGACAGCCGGAAGGGGTGCAGGTGCGCCTGGTCCCACAGGTCCAGGAACTCCAGAATATCCTTCACCCGCTGTTCGGCCTCCGGCCCTTTGATGCCCTGGTAACGCAGCGTAAAGAGCACCTCGTCGTAGACCGAGCCACGGAACAACTGCGTCTCCGGGTTCTGGAACACGTAACCCACGCGGCGCGCTCGCTCGTAGATGTCGATGGCGTGCACGTTCCGCCCGCCGATAATGATCTCGCCGGTCGTCGGCTTCAGATAACCGGCCATGCAACGAGCCAGCGTCGTCTTGCCGCTTCCGTTCTGGCCGATGATGGCTACAAAAGATCCCTGTTCGAACGCCAGGTTAATGTTGCGCAACGCCTGGATGGGGCGCGGCGGCGGATACACAAAATCGACGTTGTTCACCGCCACCGCTTTGTGCGGCTTCTCACCCGCTCGTTTCCTGACCCCAGGCTCGCTTACCACCGCTCGCGCCTCGCCTTGTGCTCCCCTGCCGTCGCGCGCCGTTGCCGTTGTGGCTCCCAAAGCCACCTCATGGGGACCGCTGCCGTTCAACAATCCCTGATACACCGGCAGGGCCTCCTCCAGCGTAGTGGGCACCGACTGTAACTGTAGGCCCGCCCCGCGCAACCGGGTGCCCAGGTCAAAAATCTCGGGAGGCGTAATGCCCACCGACTCCAACAACTCGCGGTGCGTGACGAATTCCTCTGGCGGACAGTCCAGTAATATCGCACCCTCGTGTAACAGCACCAGGCGATCGGCGTGGCCCAGTAACTCGTCGATCTTGTCCTCCACCATCACCACCGTCTCATTTGTCTCCAGCACCTGCTTGATCGACTGGATCACGTACTCCGCCCCCAATGGGTCCAGTTGCGATGTGGGATTGTCCAACAACAAAATGGACGGGCGGCTGACATAGACCGAAGAGAGAACCACGCGCTGTTTTTCGCCGCCGGAAAGATCATAAGTAATGCGGTCTTTGAAATCCTCGATGTGGAAGAAGTGCAGCACCTCATCCAGGCGACGGCCCATTTCCTCGCGCGGCACGCCCCGATTCTCCAGACCCCACACCACTTCGTCTTTCACAAGCAGGTTAAACAGCTGCGAATCCGGATCCTGCATCACCATGCCCGTGTGCACGCCGAACTTGGCCAGGGAAAGCGCGCGCGTCTCCTCGCCATAGAGCAGTACTTCTCCCTCTAACTCTCCCTGAAAATGGTGAGGAATGACCCCGGCCATCAGGGACAGCAGCGTAGACTTGCCCGAACCGGTTCGCGCCACAATGCCCACAAACTCACCGCGGTGAATCTTGAGGTTAATGTTCTTTAGCACCGGCTCTGGAGAGGATGGGTACGAAAAGGTAACGTTCCGCAGCTCCAGAGGAATTTCGCCTTGCATCAGCCAGGCTCCTTTTTCAAACTTGTGTTATTTCACGCACCAGCCAGGGTTCATTGCCGGCGGCGAAACCACCGCCGGCAACGGAACAGCACTGGGCTCCAACACTCAACTCTCTCGCTTCAACACGCCATAAGCCACGACGGCAATCACCAGCAAGATCACGGAGATGACGACGCCGCGCAGCAGATCGGGCATCTCCGCCCCTATGCCCAGACCGGTCGGCAAAGCGCCGGCGTTCGCCATGTTCAGTAGTACGGTACCAATGACCATCAAGATGATGGCCGAAACGATGACGGCCACGTAGGGAAAACCACGGTCCTCTCCACCTCGATCGTGTTCTGACATTAAAGGCCTCCTTTGCTCACAAGCAGTTCTCTAACTTCACGGGACAGCATACGCGCTCCCGGCCTACTCCAATACACCGGAATTACGAACGGCGTTAAAGAAGTAGTAGCCCATGATTCCGCCCGGAATGAACATGATCCAGTTCCAGAACGGGATGGCGAAGTAGACCCACGGTTGCGCGCCGGGCGCCACCACCAGCATCAGCACGGCAAACATCACCGCCGCAAAGAACTGGCCTACCCCGCAGGAGAGAACGAAACGCCACAGCGTCAGCTCCTTTCCACTCCGGATCCAGTGGCGGAACACGAAGGTATTGGGAATCGACCAGGACATGTTGAAGAAGAAGAACGCCCAGGCCAGCGGATGCGTTGCCGTGAGCACGGCAATGATCGGATTGAAGTTAGCGATGATTAAGGCGCCCGTGAGCCCGAAGAAGATTACGGCGACGGGGAACCACAGGTTCAGGAAAGTGTAGCCCAACCAGTTGGCCAGCGGTACGCCCGTGATGGGCGCCAGGGCCACGCCGGTCAGGTTGTCCAGGCGCTCGGTGATCTGCATATTGATAGAGAAGCAGACCGCCAGCAACACAGAGCCTACGATTGACTTGGTATCCAGGGGCAGCAGCGGGCCTAACTTGAGACGAGGCTGTTCTCTTAAAGCGACTTGTGCCATTTTAACCTTCCTCCTTAACAAATTGCATTTCCTTACACACGGTCACCCATTTTGCACTCTCTCTTTTGATATCCAGCGTCACCTCCTCTCCCTACTCAGCTCACTCGGCACTATCCGATTCCGTCGGGGGTCGCTCTTGCCTTGGAGAATTCGACGGGGAACTCTGACCATCTCTATTCTGCAGACGCGCAGCGTCGTTCGCCGCCCGGCTCACCAGAGCCATCTGGCGCATCTTCAAATCCTGCAAGAGGCTGCGCAGCTCGGAGATCTCCTCGGCGTGCAGTCGCTCATAGGAAGCCAGGCGCGCCTCGACCAGCGTGAGTTTGCGGCTTAGTTCTTCAAAGACGTCCAGATCCATCGCAGTTTACGCTCCCCCGGCCGGTTGTGCTCCTACACAAACCTGTGCTCAGATAATGACAACGTGACGTGGTCGCTTGCTACGGAAACAGGTCGCTATGTATGCAGTTGAACAGTTCTAAAGATGAGGTGTATGCAGAGTGTATCGTGCAGTAATTTGAACGCGATGCTCGTATGATAAAGGAAGGGGAAGGCCAGATCAGACCCGGGCGGGGTCAGATTTTGAGCCAGTTGGGGTCAAACCAGGCACAGAACGTGTCGTCACCGGTGGTGGATGGCACCATACGCCACACTCAACCACCAGGCTTAAGCCGTGTTGCGCGCGCCATCCCGGTCACTCGCCCGGCTCATATTAGACCCAGCCGAATAGCTTCGGCCACCGCCTGAATGCGGTTCGTCACCTGTAGCTTGCTGAAGACATTCTCGATCTTGCGCTTCACCGTGGACTCGCTCCAGTGCAGCGCTTCGGCGATCTCGCGATTGGAAGCGCCTTCCGCCATCAGTCCAATGATCTCCAGTTCCAGCTCGGTGATTCCCAGCTCGGCGCGCACGGCGATCTTGGATAGCACGGCGAACTGGTTGCGCACTCGGTCCACCAGTTCGGGCGCCAGATAAGAGTTTCCGTCGGACACGGTGCGCACCGTATCCACCAGTTGTTCGTACGAACTGTTCTTGAGCAGAATGGCGTGCGCCCCGGCGCGCAATGCGCCAAAGACGTGTTCGTCGTCATCGTAAGTGGTGAGGATCACCACGCGCACGTCGGGCATCGTCTTCAGCAGCTGGCGCGTGGCCTGGATGCCCTCCACACCGGGCATGCGAATGTCCATCAGAACCACGTCCGGCTGAGCCGCCTGCACCTTATTTGTCAGCCCGACGGCGTGCTCCGCCTCGGCGACGATTTCAATATCGTCGCAGTTGGCGAACAGCGTAGACACTCCCTGCCGCACCAGCAGATGATCGTCAACGATCATGACCCGTATGGGCATCCTGTCCTTCCTTGCAGGGGGGCGCCGGCGCTGCCTCCTCTGCCTTGATGGGCAATTCCATTTCGATGCGCGTCCCCTCGCCCGGCGCCGATTTCAGCGACAGAGTACCGCCACTGGATCGAGCGCGATCGTGCATCGTCAGCAGGCCCAACCCTTTGCCCTCCTGGCTGCGCGGATCGAAACCGGCGCCATCGTCCTGCATAATGACCTTGAGCCGCTTCGCTTCGAATAACAGATTTAACTTAAACTGCGTTCCCTCGCTGTGCACTCGTGCATTGCTAAGCCCCTCCTGGATGACGCGGTAAATGGTGCGCTCCGTGCTATGGCTCAGCGGGCGCACGCTGCCTACGACCTCGGTGCGCACGGCAAAGCGGGGCGGATCGTGATAGCGCGCCGCCAGCTGGCGAATAGCCAGGACCAGTCCCAGACTCTCCAGGGCCGGCGGGCGCAGGTCGTGCACCACAGCCTTGATTTCCGAAACCAGCTTATCCAGCATCTGCTGCACCTGCGACAACTGCCCAACCGTGGTCTGATAGCTGTCTTCGGCGCCATCCAGCCCCATCTTCACGCTCTGAAGCTGGAAATTGGCCGCAATCAAAGCCTGGATCACGCTGTCGTGCAGCTCGTTGGCAATGCGAATACGCTCCATTTCCTGCACTTCGACCTCGCGGCTGAGCACTGCCGCCAGTTCTTGCTGCGCCTCCTCCAACTCCCTGGTGCGCTTGCGCACTCGTTCTTCCAATGTCGCCGAAAACTCCTTCAATTCATTGTAAAGCCGGGCATTTTCAATGGCGATGGCAGCGTGGTTGGCAAATGAACTGACCATTTCCGTTTCATCCTCAGTAAAAGGGCGCAATTCCACGCGGCTCACGCTGAGCAGGCCGATCACCCGGTCCTTCATCAGCAAGGGGACACCGATCCAGGAGCGGATCTTGCGCGTGCCGGGCAGCCAGAGCCAGCGTGGGTCGGTGGTAATATCGGCGATATTGACCGTCTGTCGCTCGTACACAATCAGCGAGGCCAGCGTATTCTCCGAAACGACGTACGTGGTACCCATCACCCGTTCCAGATCCGGGAAGCCGCGCGCGGCGATTACCCGCGCCAGATCATTGTCGATCCGTTTTAGCCGCACATTATCGTAGGAAACCACACGGCCCAGCTCGCGCAGAATCAAATCTAGCACGCGCTCCAGCTCCAGGCTGGAAGAAATCACCCGCGCCGTTTCTTGCAGCGTCTGGATCATGCGCCGCCGCGTCCGCTCTTGTTGCAGCAGGCGGCTATTTTCCAGCGCATCGGCGACCTGGTTAGCCACAATCTGAAGGGCCAGCAGATCGACAAAGTCGAATGCGCCGCGACGGTCGCTCTGTACATCCAGCACTCCAATCGTCTTCTCCCCGGCGCGAATGGGCACAACCATCTCCGACCGCGTGTCGGGCAGCACAGCCAGGCCGTGGTAGCGCTCCTCCCGCGTTACATCATTCACCAGCACCGGCTCCCCGTGCTCCACCACCCAGGAAGTCAGCCCCTTCCCTTCCTGAAGAAAAGACAGGTCATCAAAGACAATTTCGGCCGCGGCTTCCCCCGCCACCACGCGCACCTGCAGCGCCTGGGTTTGTGGATCGACCAGGAGAATAGAGGTGTGGTAGAAATCGAACGTATCGCGCACAATCTGCACCACCGTCTCCAGCTTGCTGTCGCTGCCGATGGCGCTCGTAATTCGTTGATTGACCTGCGCAATGAGTTGCAACTGTCGCAGGCGCCGCTCCGCCTGCTGCTTCAGGTAGCGATTGTAAGCCACCAGGGCCAGCCCCTCGCAGGCGTCCCCCACCTGTTCGGAGGATAGCTCAGGAGCCCCCTGCCCGTTGAGCGCCAATAACACGCCCGCATACTGCTCCTCCAGCCACAGCGGGATGGCAAATGCCGGGTGGAAGGCATCGGGCGCGCTCTCCAGAGGATACAATACCGTCTCTTCCTGGGGCACGCTGGAGGCCAATGAGCGCCACACTGTGTGGTCCAGCTCGTCCGGCGCAAAGCCGACCGTAACCACCGGCCCATCACCTTCATCCTCATCACCGCTGAGAAATAGGAGGCCGTGGTTGAAGCCAAGCTCTTGCAGGGTTGTTCGGGTAGCAGCTTTCAGACGATTACGTATCATCACGCTCGTCCCTGCGCCGCGAAGGCGCACTGAATTGAGGAAGAAATACGCTTTTGGCCAGGCCGAAGCCTTCTTACTGGGAAGGGCCGACCTTCTTATCGTTTGTCTGGGAGTTAGCTGTTAAGCGTCGATGAACACAGGGTCGAGATTGTGAGCGACAGTTCCCATAGAGTATAGAGGACGCAGCTACCCACGGCAACCACCCTA
>JBMCFH010000125.1:0-9912 GCA_048620455.1 Chloroflexota bacterium
GCAGATGGGTCATGGGTTGAGGTGTCAGGTGTCAGGTGTCAAGTGTCAGGTGTCAGCCCGTAGTTACGTGATACGTGAAACGTGATACGTGATACGTGACACACGGTTCATTTCTTCGCTGTCAATTGCCAGGCGCGGATCAGTTCGGCGACGCCCCAGGCCTGGGCGGTGCAGCCGCGGGGGTGAAAGGGAGCGTCGCCGTCGAAGATTTCGCTGACGCTGCCTACACCGGCGTCGACCAGGTGTTGCATCAGCGGCGCGAGGAAGGAGCGGGCCAGGACGCGGTCCTCGTACACGCGCAGGTGCGCGGTGACGAAGGGGCCCATGAGCCAGGACCAGACGGTGCCCTGGTGATAGGCGGCGTCGCGCTGCTTCTGATCGCCGCCGTAGGTTCCAACGTAGGCCTCGTCGTCCGGGGCCAGCGTGCGCAGGCCAAATGAAGTGAGCAGACGTCGCGCGCAAACGTCGACGACGGCCTTTTGCTGCGCCGGGCGCAGGGGGCTGTGCGGCAAGGAAACGGCAAAGAGCTGGTTGGGGCGCAGGGCGCTGTCCTTGCCCCCTGGTCCGTCCAGCACGTCATAGCAGTAGCCCAGATCGTCGCTCCAGAAACGTTGAAATCCATTCTGCGCCGCCTGCGCCAGCGCTTCGTAGCTCTCGGCGTCGCGGCCCAGACGCCGCGCGAAATCGGCCATCGTGCGCAGCGCATTGTACCACAGGGCGTTGACCTCCACGGCTTTGCCCGCGCGTGGCGTGACCACCCACTCATCCACCCTGGCATCCATCCAGGTCAGTTGCACGCCCTCCGCGCCGGCATAGAGCAGGCCGTCCGCCTCGTCCAGCCGTATATTGTAGCGCGTGCCCCGGCGATGCCAGTCGATAATATTTTCCAGGACGGGGAAGAGCGCCTCCAGCAGAGCCGCGTCGTCCGTCTGTCGCAGGTAGGCGCGTATCGCTTCGAAATACCACAATGTGGCATCCACCGTATTATATTCCGGCGTCTCGCCCTGGTCGGGGAAGCGGTTGGGAAGGATTCCTTCATCCACGAAATGAGCATACGTTCGCAGGATGCGCGCTGCAATCTGCGGCCTTCCGGTGCTCAGCGTCAGTCCGGGCAGGGCGATCATTGTGTCCCGGCCCCAGTCGCTAAACCAGGGGTAGCCGGCGATCACCGTGCAACCGTCCGGGCTCTGTGGCGTGTCCCGGCGCACCAGAAACTGGTCGGCGGCAAGCACCAGTTGCGGCGGAGCCGGGGTGGACGTGCGCGCCGCGTGGGCCAACAGGCGGCGCTCGTGGTTCGCGCGCCGCCGGTAGGCCGAAACGCCGTCCAGGTCTGGCGCGGGCTCTGTGCTGGCGACGAGGGTAAAGCTCTCACCCGGCTGCAAGATGTGGCCGAATACGCCGGCGTGCACGTGGTCTTCTACGACGTCGTTCTGCCCGCGGTACTCCTCGAGGCTCAGGAAGTAATCTTCGTACCACGTATAGTCAGGCCACACCTGGCCTGCGCCGCTCAGAAGATGGAGCGGGCTGGCCCCGTCGAACATCGTGGTACGCAGGCCGTTGTCCACCACTTCAATCTGCGGCTGCCAATCGTTGAGGATCGTCGTCTGGTGGTAATCGCGGTAATTGACCAGCGCCTTGGCGTACAGTTCCAGCGGCCGGCTGCCACGGCGCAGGCGATACTGGACGTAGGTGGTGTTGGCCTCCGGCTCCATCCACACGCGCTTCTCCAGCAGCGCGTCGGCTAATGCGTAGGTCCAGACTGGGGTAGTGCCTTCCAGATGAAAGCGTTCCAGATAGCGAAGGCCCTCTTGCTCCACCGCGCCGCCGGCCCAGCGATTCACCGACAGATCGTACTGCCGGCCGTCGTACTTGGCGTCCTCGTCGAGTTTTGCCAGCAGAAGCGTGCGCCCCAACGGCGGATCCAGGGCAGCGATCAGTAACCCGTGATAACGGCGCGTCAGGAGGCCGGCAATGGTGCCCATGGCAAAACCGCCTGTGCCGTTGGTCACCAGCCACTCACGCGCTTCCGCCGCCTCCAGGCGACTACAGACCTCCCGACCAAATTCAATCATGCATACGCTCCTTCTGTTACGAGCGTTTATTTTGGTCATCTTTCAGTGGTGGTGCAAGTTTCACCTGTCGCCAGAACCGTCGCAGTGCCTATGTCGTGCTTGTGGCGTTGCTCCGGAGGCCTTTGCATTCTGTTTTGTCGGGCCGCCGCGAGCGAGTTATAATGTTCAGCGAGTTGCAGGAAAAGCGGACGCAAACACTAAGTTCGTCACCGTAATATCACCGTCGCGCTCGTTCCTGGCGGCCTTTGTTAAACTGTTTACGCTTGTTGCCGTGATCGTCTCCCTTTTGCCACCGCCATGCCACTATCTTGCCATTTTACTCTCGATATAATACAATGGCAGTACCTCCACTGGTGCGGGTAGGTGTCTCAGGGGCCAATCCTGACGCATCAGGCCAAGTACGATCTGTTTTTATGTCATCGAAGAAGGGTATTCTATGGCTCCATTACTAGACGTACAAAATCTGGTAACCCGTTTTTATACTGAGCAGGGAGTGGTACATGCCGTTAACGGCATTTCCTACACGTTAGAAGAGGGGGAAGCGCTGGGCATTGTGGGGGAGAGCGGATCCGGCAAATCAGTCAGTGTGTTATCTGTTATGGGACTCATTCCCTCCCCGCCGGGTCGTGTAGAAGCCGGTGAAGTCATCTTTAACGGTCGTGATCTCCTCAAACTGTCACAGGCGGAATTTCGCCGCGTGCGTGGTCGTGAGATCGCCATGATATTCCAGGATCCGATGACGTCGCTCAATCCGGTTCTGAGCATTGGCCGGCAGATGACGGAGGGATTGAAGCTGCACCTGGGCATGAACGACAGCCAGGCGCGGCAGCGGGCCATCGAGATGTTGAACCTGGTGGGCATCCCCAACGCGGATGACCGCCTGTCCGATTATCCGCACCAATTCTCCGGCGGTCAGCGGCAGCGCATCATGATCGCCATGGCCCTCTCCACCAACCCCGCCCTGCTCATCGCCGACGAACCTACGACGGCCCTGGACGTTACCATCCAGGCGCAGATTGTGGAGCTCGTCAGGCAACTGCAGGACAAGCTGGGCATGGCCATCATCTGGATCACCCACGATCTGGGCGTTGTGGCCGGCATGGTGGAGCAGGTCGCCGTCATGTACGCCGGCTACATCGTGGAACAGGGAGCGGTACGGGAAATTTACAGGGAGCCCGCCCATCCCTACACCCTCGGTTTGTTGCAGTCAATTCCCAAAGTGGACGCCAAAGAACAGCAGCGGCTGGCCTCAATCAAGGGCCTGCCGCCCGATCTGCGACAGGAATTCAATCACTGCCCCTTTGCACCGCGGTGCCCCTACGTCATCGACAAATGTTGGGAAGAGAATCCGCCGTTGATGCCCACAGGGCGCGACCAGTTGTCCGCCTGCTGGCGCTGGGAGACGGTGCTTGAAGAAAAGTCGCGCTTTGGAGTTGAAGTATGAGCCGGGAAAACGGGAAAGAAGTCCTCGTCGAAGTCAAGAACCTGAAGAAATATTTCCCCATCTACCGCGGCGTCTTGCGTCGACAGGTGGGCGCCGTACAGGCAGTCGACGGCATCACGTTTAACATCTATAAGGGCGAAACGTTGGGGCTCGTGGGCGAGAGCGGTTGCGGGAAATCGACGACGGGGCGCACCATCCTACAATTGTTGGAACCCACCGACGGCTCGGTCATCTTCCAGGATAAAGATCTGACGGTGTTGGGAAAGAATGAGTTGCGGCGCGCGCGCCGTGATATGCAGATGATCTTCCAGGATCCCTACGCGTCTCTCAACCCCCGTCTGACGGTGGGCAACATCGTCGCCGAATCGCTGGAAATTCACAATATCGGCGACAAGAAGAGCCGCAAGGAACGCGTGCAGGAGTTGCTGCGCCTGGTGGGCCTGAACCCCTACTTTGTCAATCGTTATCCGCACGAGTTTTCCGGCGGGCAGCGCCAGCGTATTGGCGTGGCCCGCGCATTGGCCAGCAATCCGTCCTTCATCGTAGCCGACGAGCCTATCTCGGCCCTGGACGTTTCTATCCAGGCGCAGGTCGTGAACCTGCTGGATGACCTAAAAGCGGAGTTAGGCCTTACTTACCTCTTCATCGCCCACGATCTGTCCATGGTGCGCTACATCAGCGACCGTGTGGCTGTGATGTACCTGGGCCGTATTGTAGAATTGAGCGATCGGGATGAAGTATACGAGCATCCTCTGCACCCCTATACACAGGCCTTGCTTTCGGCCATTCCTATCCCCGATCCTGAAAAAGAGAAAAAGCGACAGCGGGTGATTCTGGAGGGAGACGTGCCCAGTCCAGCCAATCCACCCAAGGCATGTCGCTTCCATCCGCGGTGCGCGTACGCCACCGAGATATGTACAGAGGTCGATCCGGAGTTCCGCAATCTGGGCACGGATGACAGGCCGCACTGGGTAGCCTGTCACCACGCGGAGAAGTTTCTCTAACAGCTTTTGTCGACAGTTGCGTCATCGGTTTAGACGGTACATTACGGCACATTAAGGAGGTGATGCCCGGAGAAGAGATTTGTAAGCTGGAGGTAAATCCAACATTACCCTTAGTGAATGACACACTGAAACGGAGGAGATTTTGCCATGTTTAATAAGAAAGTAGGCCTGTTTCTGACCCTGTTTGTGCTTTTGGGTCTGCTGGCTGCCTGCCAACCGGAGACCGTCGAGGTCACGCGCGTGGTGGAGGAGGAAGTCACCCGCGTTATTACCGAGACTGTCGTCGAGGAAGGCGAGTCGGTTGAAGTCACCCGTATCGTGACGGAAGAGGTCGAGGTAGAGGCTGAGCCTGAAGAAGAAGAAGAAGAAGGCGAAGATCTCGTCACCTACGACGCCTATGACACGTCCGATATTCCCACGTTGGACCCCCAGATTGGCGAGGACGTGACCTCGATTAACTACATCGAGAACCTGTTCGTGCACCTCACCAACTACGATCTGGAAACGACGGAGATCGTGCCGGAAGCTGCCACCGACTGGGAGGTTAGCGAAGATGGTCTGACCTACACCTTCAACATCCGCACCGACATCCCCTGGGTCTACCACAACCCGGTCACCGGCGAGACGGAGCAGGTGAACCGCCCCATTCTTGACGAGGAAGGCGAGGTGACGGACGAAGAACCGGCCTTTGTGACGGCCGAGGACTTTGCCTACGGCATCCGCCGCGCCTGTGATCCCAATATCGGCTCCTACTACAGCGGCGTCGTTGCTCCGCTCATCGCGGGCTGCGCCGACGTACTGAACTACGAAGATCCGGCCGACATTCCGCAGGACCTCGTTGACGCCATCGGCGTCAGCGCGCCTGACGAGTCGACGCTGGAAATCCAACTGGAATTCCCTGCCAGTTACTTCCTATCCATGACGCCTATGTGGACCCTGGCAGCGGTGCCTGAGTGGGCTATCGACGAGCACGGCGAGAACTGGATCGAGGCCGGCAACATCGTGACCAACGGCCGCTTCGTGCTGAACGAGTGGGTGCACGGCGTGCGCCGTACGATTCTGCGTAACCCCCTCATGCCTGAAGACATGCAGGGCGAGGGCAACGTCGAGCGCCTGGTTGTGAACGTCGTGCCAGACACCAGCACCGGCTACGCTCTGTGGCTGAACAACGAAGTGGACCGCTCCGGCATCCCCGATGCTGAACTGCAGGCCCACCTCGAAGAGTTCGCCGATGAGACGATCCAGGTTCCGGATCTGGCCGTCTTCTACATCGCCTTCAACCACGCCAAAGCGCCCTTCGACCAGGTTGAGGTCCGTCGCGCCTTCAGCGCGGCCTTCGATCGCGAGACGTTCGTGCAAGAGGTCCAGCAGGGCCAGGGTCTGCCCATGCGCCACTTCGCCCCTCCGGGCATCTTCGGCGCGCCGCCCATCGACGAGGTCGGTGTCGGCTACGATCCTGAATTCGCGCGCGAACAGCTGGCCGAAGCTGGCTACGCCGACTGCGAGGGCTTGCCGCAGGTGACCCTGCTCGGTTACACGGGCCAGGCCACTCTGAACTGGATTGAGTATGCCCAGGCGCAGTGGGAAGAGAACCTCGGCTGCTCATCGGACCTGATCCAGATCGAGCAGCAGCCATTCGCCGAGCTGCTGGCTGCGACAGCGGCCGACGTGCCCGCGGCTGAAGCGCCGCACATGTGGACGCTGGGCTGGGGTCCGGACTACGCTGACGAGAACAACTGGGTCGGCGACGTGCTCTGGTGTGGCAATGAGGACAACCGCATGCGCCGCGAGTGCACCGAGACGGACGATATGATCGTCGAGGCTCGCGAAGAAGAAGATCCCGATACGCGCGTTGAGCTGTACACGCAGGTCGAAGAGAACTTCTTCGGTTCTGAGGGTGAGATGCCCTTCGCGCCCATCTACCTGCGCATCGCCTATGTGGCCATGCACGAGTGGGTGGACCACACGGAAGCCCTCTTCGGCGGCCAACAGTGGTACAATACCAGCATTGACTGGGAGGCCAAGCAGGCTGCACAAGAGTAGCCCGCTGACGCCTGGTCTGTGATAGAATTGAGGGAGCGGTCCCCGTGGCTGCTCCCTCAATACTCAATACCTTCGACAATGTGACCGGAGCAGGAGCTGACCAGGTTAAGAGACCGGTAAATAACTCGATGAAAGGTAAACGCATCCGATTTCTTGGGGCATAGTAAAGAGACGCATATCGCTGATGCGGGCAGCGTTGTTTCCCGTGCCTGTGCAGGCTTGTACATTGAGTATCTGAAAGGGCCCCTGCGCAAGAAGAAGCGAGGCACTTATGACTACTTATATCATCCGCCGACTGCTCATTTCCATTCCCGTTCTTTTTTTCATGATTCTGGCCACCTTCCTACTGGTACAGGCCACGCCCGGCGGCCCTTTTGATGCCGTGGGTGAGCGAGCCATGCCCGAGCACATGCGCGAGTTGATGGAAAGACGGTACGGTCTGGACGAGCCAGTATACGTGCAGTTCGGTAACTACGTTTTCAGCCTGATGCAGGGCGACCTGGGGCCGATGTTGCGCCAGCGCAGCCAGACGGTCAACGATATTGTGGGCCAGACATTCCCCGTTTCCTTCCAGTTGGGTAGTCTGTCGCTACTCCTGGCGTTTGTCATCGGCATTCCCGCCGGGGTTGTGGCTGCTCTCAAACATAATACGTTCGTCGATTATGGGGCCACGTTCCTGGCTGTGCTGGGCGTCTCTATTCCCAATCTGGTGCTGGGGCCGCTACTGATCCTAATATTCGGAGTTTATCTGGGCTGGTTCCCTATCGCTTTCTGGGGCGCGGATCCGCCCTTCGTCCTGGGTATTTTCCCCAGGCCGACGCTGGAATTCTGGCATCACGCGGTAATGCCCGTATTCACGCTGGGCACCGCGTTTTCGGCCCTGGTCGCGCGCCTGACCCGCGCCGGCTTGTTGGACGTGCTCGACCAGGATTACATTCGCACCGCCCGCGCCAAAGGTCTGCGCGAGCGCGCGGTGATCGTCGTTCACGCCCTGAAGAACTCCTTGATTCCGGTGGTTACTTTGCTGGGCCCCCTGATGGCCGGCGCTATTACCGGTAGCCTGATTACAGAGGAGATTTTTGCGCTCAACGGAATGGGCCGCCGTTTTGTTTCCAGCGTGGGCGAACGGGAGTACTTCTTGCTCACCAGCCTGACGCTGATATTCGGTGTGCTCCTCATTCTGGGTAACCTGTTGGTGGATATCCTGTATGCCTGGCTGGATCCGCGCATTCGCTACGATTAAACAAAACCTGTTTTATCTGGCCGGCGATGGCTTGTTGGAGATTGATTATGGTTGCTGAATTACCAATAGAAGAGGTGCCAACAGAAACGAAAGAGGGCCGCAGCCCGATGCAGGACGCCTGGCGCGAGTTTCGCCGTAACAAGATTGCGGTGATGGGCACCGCTTTTGTCGTCGTGGTCGTCCTCGTCGCCCTGTTCGCGCCGATGATCACGCCCTATCACTATTCGTCACAAAACCTGAATTACACGCGAGAGAAGCCGATGACGGGCTACGTGGTGACCACCGACCGGCTGCCGCGCTGTCACTGGGAGGGGACGTTCATCGAATGGGGCTGCACCCTGTTTCTGACCGGGTCCGACTCGCTGGGGCGCGATCTGTTTAGTCGCGTGATATACGGCACGCGCGTTTCGTTGAGCGTGGCCCTGGCGGCGTCCTCCGTCAGCCTGCTCATCGGGTTTATCTACGGCACCGTCTCGGGCTACGCGGGGGGTAAAGTAGACGACATTATGATGCGTATCGTAGATTTCCTATACGCCGTGCCGCTATTGCCTATCATCATTATCATGACCGTCTACTTTAAGGCGCTGTCGCGACGGGGGGATCCATCAGGATTTACGGGGTTTTTAATCAGCGCCAATCAAACCACCGGCGGTTTGCTCTTTCTCTTTATTGCCATTGGCGCTCTGAACTGGATCGGTATGGCGCGTCTGGCGCGTGGTCAGGTCCTTTCTTATAAGGAGAAGGAGTTTGTGGAGGCCGCCCAGGCGTTAGGCGCCAGCGATAGCCAGATCATCTTTAAGCACCTGATGCCCAATATCATTGGCCCTCTGCTGATTGCCGAGAGCCTGGCTCTACCCGGCTACATTTTCCTGGAAGCGACATTGAGTTTCATCGGCCTGGGGGTCGACCCTCCGACGCCCAGTTGGGGGGCGATGATCAACGATGGGTTCTCCGGAATACGCTCCAACCCGCATCTGGTGTTGGTGCCCGGCGCGGCGCTGGCCCTGCTGACGCTGGCCTTTAACTTTATGGGCGACGGCCTGCGCGACGCCTTCGACCCGCGCCTGCGTGGACGGCACTAAATCAACGACAACGACGCGACCGAGGGGAAGAGGATGAACATTGTTGCTACGAGAGGTCGGTTTGCCGCTCTGTGGCTGATCGGATTACTGATTTTGGCCGGTCTTGCCTGTGCGCAGGCCGGAGAAGTGTTAACACCGGAAGAAGCAACGGAGCGGGCGCGTATGCCTGCAGCTAGCCAGGATACGGCGGAAGGTATCGGCGGCGACTTCGGTGTGGGCGATACGGCTACGCTGACCGGCCGTAGTTTTCTCGTCAATCTGTTGGACGCCCCCGCCGGCCGTATCACCGCCGGTCAGGAACGCGGCGTACAGGTGACAATTGAGCAGATCGTCGAGGAAAACGACGTGCTCTGGTACCGTGTCGACGCCCCCGGCGGCAGCGGCTGGGTGCAGGTGGACAATCTGGAACCGCTGGAGGGTGGAGAGGCGGTTGAAGGCGAGGAAACGGATGATGACGGCGCGGCGGAAGCAACCGGAGACTTTGCCGTAGGCGATACGGGCTACCTCGTCGGCACTCGCTTCATCGTCGATTATTACGATCAGCCGAGCCCTGATGCGCGCATTATCTCCGGCCAACAACGCGGCGCCGAGGTGACCGTTGTCGAGGTATCGCAGGCGAATGGAGAAACCTGGTACCTCATCGATTCTGCTGCGGGCGAGGGGTGGGTCCCGGCCGAAAATCTTGCCGCCGAGGCGCCCTAGGCGGACAGGCTGTTTTCGAACCTGGCGTCAGATCCGGTTCCGACGCGTCATGTAGGCATGCCGGCATTGCGTTCGCATTATGACTCCACAATCAGACAGGGAGGCGAAAGAAACACGTCGCCTCCCTTTTTCCTTATTAACGAGCAACGAGCGATGTTACTGCTTTCAAGAGTGAGACCCTCAATATCGAGGCCGTCCCCAGCGAGGCCGTCCTCAAAACCAGGGCCCTTTTCAGAGGCGCGCCGCCGCCGATTGCGGTTGTGGCCCCTCTTTCTGCTCCTCCTGTTTCTTGCCGGTTGCAGCGGCGCCCAGCAGCGCGCGT
>JBMCFH010000126.1:0-9911 GCA_048620455.1 Chloroflexota bacterium
CCAGCGACCTGTTTCGCACACCGCCGCTCCCGGTCGCTGAGTTTTGCTGCCGGGCGGCGATCGGCTCAGGCGGGGAGCCGGCAGACGCGCACATGCAGGGGCCAGCGCAGCGCGAAGCCCTTGGCCCACGTTGTAACTGGGGCCAGCTTCTTCTATAGTAAGTGTATGCGTTACCTGGTTCATGCACGGTTAAAAGAAGAGAAAGCGCACGACCTCCTGCGAGCTATTGAGGATGGCACGTTGGGACGGGGCTCCGTCGCCGGGGGTGAGTATCTGCGCGACATGGCCCACGCCCGGCAGTGCGAAGATGGCAGCGTGCGCTGGGTGGAGGTGTGCTACTGTGCCACGCCGCTGATGGAAGAGAAGCCGTATTGGGAGGAGTATTTCGAGTTGACGAAGATTCTCGACGCACACGATCGGCGCAAGTGTCGCGATTGGAATGGCGAAGAACCGTGGGCCTGCAGCAATTGTGACTGCACGGAGCGGCTGGAAGACGTCTTACGTGGATGGGGGCCGCGCTTTCTGGAGTTGCTGCAGGAGAAGAATGGCGAGCAAGCAACACAGCCGACGAAGTAGAGGTGATGCGTAAGTGGAGCAGGAAATACGCTTCTGTGCAACCGCCAACGGGGCGCGCATCGCCTATGCCACGGCGGGCCAGGGGCCGCCGCTGATCAAAGCTGCCAACTACCTGACGCACCTGGAGCACGACTGGCGCAGTCCTGTGTGGCGACACTGGATGACGGAGCTGGCGCGAGACCACACGCTGGTGCGCTATGACGAGCGCGGCTGCGGTCTCTCCGATTGGGACGTGGAGGAGTTTTCCATCGACGCCTGGGTGCAGGATCTGGAAGCGGTGGTGGACGCCGTGGGCCTGGAACGCTTTCCGTTGCTGGGTATTTCTCAGGGGGCAGCTGTCGCCGTGGCCTACGCCGTGCGCCACCCGGAGAAGGTCACGCACCTTATCCTCTACGGGGGCTACGCGCGCGGGCGCTTTCACCGCGACCTGAGCCGCGAGGAGGTCGTCGAGGCGGAAACGTTGATCAACGTCATTCGCGTCGGTTGGGGACAGGAAAACCCCGCCTTTCGCCAGCTTTTTACCACCATGCTCATACCTGAAGGCGCGGACGAGCAGATTCGGTGGCTCAACGAACTCGCCCGCATTTCTACCACGCCACAGAACGCGGCGACGATGGAGCGTGCTTTCTACCACATCGACGTCAGGGAAATGGCCCGCCGGGTGGCAGCGCCCACCCTGGTTTTGCACGGGCGCGACGATGCGGCTATTCCCTTCGAGGAGGGACGGCTGCTGGCGGGGTTGATTCCCGAGGCGCGCTTTGTGCCTCTACAGAGCAAGAACCACATTTTGCTGCCGGACGAACCGGCCTGGATCCGTTTTCTTGCCGAGGTGCGCGCCTTTTTGGGCATTGTCGGGCCTGAGCGGGTATCGGCGGATGGGGGCGATGCCTTCCCGGAACTGACCCCTCGCGAGCGCGAGGTGTTGGAGCTGATGGCTCAAGGGTACAGCAATAATGAGATTGCGGATGCGTTGGTGATCACACCCAAGACGGTCCGTAACTACGTCACGCGTATTTACAACAAGCTGGAGGTGGACCGCCGCGCGCAGGCCATAGTCCTGGCGCGCGAGGCGGGGCTGGGCCGGTCGTCGCGGTAGAGCCCATGCCTACAGGCGGAAGGGCCAGGAGTAGTCGAAGTAGCCCGCTGTGCCCTCGGCGAAGTACTCGCCATCGTTGCGGCTGACGTAGTCGGCGTGGTCCTGGTCCCAGCCGCCGAGCCACGTACCGCCGCCCGGGCGGCGGTGCCATCTTTTGCCGCCGCATGGCCAGGCGCGCACCAGTCTACAGTATGATGGGGCGCTCCGTCATGGGCGTCGCGTCACTAATCGCGGGTTGATTTTCGGGGAGTGGTGGGACGGGTGTCCCGGATTGGGGACTAAGCGACTGTTGGCTCTGAATGACCCTGCCCAATTGTGAAAAATATCACATACTTTTCATGCTGTAAGTCACATCCCAGGCGCCAGGAATAGTCTATAGTGTCAATGAGTTTGTAGGCTATATGTCACGAAAGCAGCGTGTCTTGTAACTGTGTGTCTTATGACTGCGTGTCGCGAGACTACGCAAATGGAGGGGGTTCACATGGTAAATGAAGCACTTGTAGCGACGCTGCGGGCAAATCCATGGTTCCAGGCTTTGAAGCCGGACCATTTTCAGAAATTGGTCGAGATTGCCACAGAGGAGCAGTGGGATGGGGATGCGATGATCTTTCGCGAGGGCGATCCGGGTAAAACCCTGCACCTGATTCTGGAGGGACAGGTGGCCCTGGAAATTTACGTGCCGGGACGGGGGCGTGTGACGGTGCTGACGCTGGGGCCCGACGATATTTTCGGCTGGTCGGGGGTCTTGCCGCTGGTGGGCACGCGAACTGCTTCGGCGCGCGCCGTGCGCAGCACGCGGACCATTGCCTTCGATAGCCGCGCGTTGCGCGAGGCCTGCGAGGCAGACCACGAGCTGGGCTTTCACGTCTACCGGCGGCTGACAAACGTCATCGCCGGGCGGCTTTCCGCCACGCGTCTGCAATTACTGGATATGTATGCGCATGAGAGAGGTCAGACATAGATGGAAGATCGAAAGGCAGTACCTGGTAAACAGGTGATCATGGCCAAAGCGGGCCTACAGGATCTGTTTGAGACCCTGCAGGCCGCGGGCTATGCGCTCGTGGGCCCCACTTTGGACCAGGAGGCCATCGTCTATGAGGAACTTGGGCACGTAGACGATCTTCCTGTGGGCTGGCGCGACGAACAAGAAGCGGGGCGCTACCGGCTGGCGCCGCGCGACGACGGGCGCTTTTTTGGCTTTGTGGTTGGGCCCCAATCGTGGAAAAAGTACCTCTATCCACCGTCGCTGACGCTGTTCAGCGCCACAGGCAACGGCAACGGGGCCGTTGACGTGGCGTCGCATGCGCCGGCAGCGCAAGAGGCGCCCAGCTATGCGTTCATCGGCGTGCGCGGCTGTGAGATGGCGGCGATCACGGTTCAGGATCGCGTCTTCCTGGAAGGGCCCTACGTCGATCCTTACTACAAGGCCGTGCGCGAGCGGGCCTTTATCCTGGGGGTCGATTGCACCGAGCCCGGCGCAACCTGTTTTTGCGCCTCCATGGGCACGGGGCCGGCCTGTCGCTCAGGCAGCGATCTGTCGCTGACCGAATTGGAGGACAGCTTCCTGGTGACGGTGGGCTCGGAGCTGGGCGCGGAGATGCTGGCAGGTTGCGACTGGCGCGCGGCAGGGGCCTTTGAATTGGACCAGGCGCGCCGCCTGATGGCGGAGGCCGAGGCCAACATGGGTCGCGAACTGCAAACAGACGACCTACCGGATTTGCTTTACGACAATCTGGACCACCCGCGCTGGGATGAGGTGGGCGAGCGCTGCCTTTCCTGCACCAACTGCACAATGGTGTGCCCCACCTGTTTCTGCCACACGGTGCAGGACGTCAGCGACCTCAGCGGGCAGCAGACAGAGCGGGTCCGGGTGTGGGACTCTTGTTTCAATCCCGACTTCTCGTACGTCTTTGGCGGCAACCTGCGGCCCACGATCTGCGCCCGCTATCGCCAGTGGCTGACGCACAAGCTGGCCTCGTGGATCGACCAGTTCGGCACGTCAGGCTGCGTGGGCTGCGGTCGCTGCATTACCTGGTGTCCCGTGGGCATCGATCTTACTGCAGAAGTAGCCGCCATTCGCGCCACGGTGGAGGCCCAATCATGATCGACACAATTATCGACGAACGCAGAGCGAAATCACCGCTGGTCAACGGTCAGGCCGATCCCATGCTGCCCCACGCGGCCTTCATCGAAGGCATCCGCGAAGAGGCGCCGGGCGTTACTACTTATGACGTGGCCTTCGCGGACCCACAACGGCAGGAGGCGTATCGATTCTTACCGGGCCAGTTCAACATGCTCTCGCTGCCCGGTATCGGCGAAGCGGCCATTTCCATGAGCTCCGACGCCGAGAAGCGCGGCCCCTTCCAGCACACGATCCGCAAGGCGGGCAACGTCACCTCGGCCATTGAACGGCTCAAGGTGGGGGACACTCTTGGCGTGCGCGGACCGTATGGCAGCGCCTGGCCCATGAACGAAGTAGTGGGCGAGGATCTGATCATCGTCAGCGGCGGCATCGGCCTGGCTCCGCTGCGACCGGCGATCTACCACGCCATGCGCCACCGCGAGGATTACGGGCAGGTGACGATTCTCACCGGCTCCCGCGCTCCCAGCGAGCTGTTGTATCCCGACGAGTACGATAGCTGGCGCGAGCACGACATCGAGGTCATCGTCACCGTCGACCGCGCCGACGAAGCGTGGCGGGGACACGTGGGCGTGGTGCCCATGCTCTTCTATAAGCTGCGCCCCGACCCGGGGCGCACGGTGGTCCTGACCTGCGGGCCTGAAATCATGATGCGTTTCGTGGTCTACGAGGCGCTGGCGCGCCGCATCCCCAAGAAGCGCATCTTCGTCTCTCTGGAGCGCAACATGAAGTGCGCCATCGGTCTGTGCGGTCACTGCCAGTATGGCCCCGTGTTTCTGTGCAAAGAGGGACCGGTATTGAGCTACGACCGCATCGAGCCATTCTTCAGCGTAGAGGATTTCTGATGAGCCAAGAAAAGAAACCACGGCTGGCTGTGTTCAAATTCGCCTCCTGCGACGGCTGCCAGCTCAGCCTGCTGGATTGTGAAGAAGAGTTGTTAGCGGTCGCCGGCGCCGTAGAGATCGCCTATTTTCCCGAAGCGCGGCGGCAGATGCTGGACGGCCCCTATGACGTGACCCTGGTGGAGGGGTCGGTGACCACGGAGGAAGAAGTGCAGCGCATCAAGGAGGTGCGACGCCAGAGCGGCCTGCTGGTGGCTATCGGCGCCTGCGCCACTGCCGGCGGCATCCAGGCCCTGCGCAACTGGACCGACGTGGAGCACTACGTCAACCTGGTCTACGCACACCCCGAATACATCGATACCCTGGACGAGTCGCGGCCCATCAGCGACATCGTGCCCGTCGATTTCGAGCTGCGCGGTTGCCCCATCAGCAAGCAGCAGTTGCTGGAGCTGGTGACCTCGCTGCTCATCGGTCGCCAGCCGCGCACCCCGGCGCACAGCGTCTGCCTCACCTGTAAGCAGCAGGGCACGGTCTGCGTGATGGTGGCCGAAGGTATTCCCTGCCTGGGCCCGGCAACGCAGGCGGGATGCGGCGCCATTTGTCCCGCCTACGGGCGCGGCTGCTACGGTTGTTTTGGGCCCATCGAAGCGCCCAACGCCAGTGCTTTAGGAGAGCAGTTTATGGCCCTGGGCCACAGCGCGGCCGACGTGGCCCGCGCATTTCGCAGTTTCAACGGATACGCGCCGGCTTTTCGCCAGGCCAGCGAGCGCTTTTTAGAGAAGGTTGAGGAGTAAGCGATGGCTAGCAGACGGATTAACGTGGACACGCTGGCGCGCGTGGAAGGGGAAGGCGCTTTACGCATCAAGATCGAAGATGACGTCATCGGCGACGTGCAGCTGAACATTTACGAGCCGCCGCGCTTCTTCGAGGGGTTCCTGCGCGGGCGTGGATACCAGGAGACGATAGATATCACCGCCCGCATCTGCGGCATCTGCCCCGTGGCCTACCAGATGAGCGCGGCGCACGCGCTGGAGAAGGCGTTGGGGCTGACCCCGCCACCCGGCGTGCGCGAACTGCGGCGCCTGCTTTATCTGGGCGAGTGGATCGAGAGCCACGGGCTGCACGTCTACATGTTGCACGCGCCCGACTTTCTGGGGTTCGAGTCGGCCATTTCCATGGCAGGCGAGGCGGAGCTGCGCCCGCTGGTGGAACGCGGGCTGCGCATGAAGCGCATCGGCAACGAGTTGATGATCGCCATTGGCGGGCGCGAGATCCATCCCGTGTCCGCCTGCGCCGGCGGCTTCTACCGCGCCCCGCGGGCCGACGTCCTGCGGGCTTTCTTACCCGACTTGCAGTGGGGGCTGCAGGCTGCGCTGGACACGGCGCGCTGGGCGGCGACGCTTGAGTATCCTGATTTCGAGCCCGACTATGACTTTGTGGCCATCTCGCACCCCGACGAATACGGCATCAACGAGGGGCGCATCGTTTCTTCCTCGGGCCTGAACATTGCCATGGAGGACTTTGAAGCGCATTTCCAGGAAGAACACGTGGCGCATTCCAATGCCCTGCACGCCCGTTTCGGCAAGGCCGGCGGGAGCTACTTCGTGGGTCCCCTGGCTCGCGCCAACCTCAATTTCGAGCAGTTATCGCCCGCCGCCCGCGAAGTAGCCGAGGAAATCGACTTCGCCCCGCCGGTAAGGAACCCCTTCAAGAGCCTTATTGCGCGCAGCCTGGAACTGGTGCATAGCTTTGAAGAGGCCATCGAGCTGGTAGAGGCCTATCGCCAGCCGCGCCCCAGCCGCGCGCCGGAACCGGCGCCATTAGCCGCGGGAGAAGGCGCGCACGCCACCGAAGCGCCACGCGGCCTGCTCTACCACCGCTACAAGGTGGACGCGAAGGGCCTGATCGCCGCCGCGCGCATCGTGCCGCCCACGGCGCAAAACCTGAGGCGCATGGAGGACGATCTGTGGCAATACGCGCCCGGCGTGCTCTCGCTGCCCCTGGAGGAAGCGACGCTGCGCTGCGAACAACTGGTGCGCAGCTACGATCCCTGCATCTCCTGCGCCACGCACTTCTTGAAGCTGGAGATTGTGGAGGGCGGTGAATGAGTATATGGCGCCGCAACTGATCATTGGCGTGGGCAACGAGATGCGCGGCGATGATGGGGCCGGGCTGCTCGTTGCGCGCCTGCTACAGGAGATGTCGTTGCCCGGCGTGGACGTGCTGCAGCGCAGCGGCGAGGGCAGCGCGCTGATGGACGCCTGGGAGGGGTACGCAAATGTGATCGTGGTGGACGCCGCGTACGCTTCTGACGCCGCTTACGCTTCTGACGCCGCCGCCGGCAGCCACGCACCGGGCACGATTCATCGTTTCGACCTGGCGGACGGTCCGCTGCCCGCCATCCTCAGCAGCAGCCTCTCCAGCCACGCCTTTGGCGTTGCCGGGGCCATCGACCTGGCCCGCCGTCTGCAACGCCTGCCGGCGCAGCTGACCGTCTACGCCATCGAAGGGGAGGACTTCTCCCTGGGCCGGCCTCTCTCACCTCCCGTTGAGCGCGCGGCCCACGCTCTGGCGCGCAGGATACACGAGGCCTGTGTGCAGGTGAGTTGAAGCGGAGCGGGGCCGCCACGCCTGGCGACCCCACTGCCGTTGCCCACTGTAGCGAACAGTTGTCCTGCTTAGTGGATCTGTCCGCGGATCTCGCCGGGCGGGTGGGCGAGGGTGTGTACGTTGACATAAGCCTCGCCGGCATCGATGGCGGCCTGTACCTCGGCCAGCGTCTGCCAGCCGCAGGCGTTGCCGTCATCGGGCGCGGTGGGCGAGCCGGTGGCCAGCACGCCGGAGTCTGAGGTGGGCCCGCCGACGAAGAGGGTCACGCCGACGGGGCCGCCGACGCCGGGCGCGCCGCAGTGGATGTGCGCGGCGAAGACGTCCTCGATGTTGGCCACGATCAGTCTATAGTGCAGGGCGCCCTCACGATGGTCGAACTGGAAGATGGCCTGGCCCTGGGCGTCGGTGTCCACGGGCGCGGGCGTCTCTTCGGCGCCGGTGAGATGGGCGCGGTAGTTGCTGACGGGGGCGTGACCGTCGGCGACCACGACCGAGGCCAGCAGCAGGGATAACAGAACGGTCAGGAGTATGGGTGCTACTCGTCTTGTCTTACTCATTCTGGATCTCCTTTCTGATTGAGCAGTGGTTGATACGATCGTCGTTCCTGATTGGTAGTTTGTTCTCTTTAGGCTCACCTCCTTGTCCGCTATCCTCCGGTCTGGCGCGTTGTGGGGGGCGCGCGTGGTTATATAGTCGCGTCAGGGGGTGGTTTGGTTATGGGGGGGCCGACCTTCGGTCGGCCGGGGTGATTGGGGAATGGCGCTTGCCCCGCACGCAGAGATGGGTACAGTGGATGTGCAAGGTGTAACCGGTAGAAAAGTGTGAGGCTATGAGCAGAGAGACGCCGCTGGAATCGGAGGAGATTCAGCCGGAGATGTGCAGCGTGGAGCTGCGCCTGGAGATTCTGGGCCAGGTGCCGTTCTTCCAGGGGCTTGGGGCGCAGGCCATCGAGGCCATTAATCGCCGCTTTCGCGACCGGGGCTACCAGCCGGGCGAGCCGATCTATATGGCCGGAGAGGAGGCCACGCACCTCTACGTGGTGGCTTCGGGCAAGGTGAAACTGCTGCGGCACACGATGGCGGGGCAGGACGTGTTGCTGGATATTCTGATGCCGGGCGAGTTCTTTGGCGCGCTGGCGACGCTGGGGGAGAGCGTGTACCCGGACACGGCGGAGGCGCAGACGGTGTGTTGCGTCCTGGCTATTTCCGCCGGTGAGTTTCAGCGCATCCTGGAGGAACATCCGTCCGCCGCGTTGCGCGTGCTGGATCTGACGGCGGCGCGCTTGCGCGAGGCGCAGGAGACGATCCGCCAACTCAGCGCGCACACGGTGCGCCAGCGCATCGCCACGACGCTGCTGAAGCTGGCGGAGAAGCTGGGCGAGGAGCGCGAAGAAGGGCTGCTGATTCAGATGCCGCTGTCGCGCCAGGACGTGGCGGATATGACGGGGGCCACGCCGGAGACGACGAGCCGCGTGCTGAGCGACTTTCGCAAGCAGGGGTTGATTCGCAGCGGGCGGCAGTGGATTGCGATTGTGGATTGGGAGGGGGTGGAGCGGGAGGCGGCCGAATAGGAGTTGGTTGGGGGGAATTGGAGATTGGAGATCAGAGATTGGAGATTGCCGCGGTCTGCGGTCGTTTACAGTTCTTTTTCCACGCGGAGCCAGGAGGGCAGGGGTTGGAAGCCCAGTTTGAGATTGAGCTGGTACATGGGGTTTTGGGAGTCGTTGGTGGTGAAGATTTCCTGAACGCCTTGTTGCCTGGCGAAGCGGATGGCGTGGATTTTGAGGGCGGTGGCGATGCCCAGGCGGCGGTATTGGCGGCGGACGGTGGTGACGCCGGTGATGAATTGCACGGGCTGGCTGTCGCGGTTGATGTTGCCCTGGCTTTGGGCCACGTAGTGCTCGCCGTCGAGGGCGATGAACCAGGCATCGGGATCGAAGGTGGGGGCTTCGAGACGCCAGGGGATCCATTCTTCGAACTCTGGGTAATGTTTTTCGCCGGTGGAGGGGATGTCGCGGTTGACGGTGACGTCGAGGTCGTATAGCTTGCGCTGCCAGCCGGGGTCGCTTGCCATGAGCCGGCGCAGCGTTTCGATTTTGATGCCGGTCTGGCGCACGCGCTGGAGGACGTCGCCGTAGTCGTCGGGATTGAAGGCGGTGACGTCGAGCTTGGACAGTTTCTCTTCGGCGATGGGCCGGAAGCCGTATTCTTCGAAGAATTGTAGGGCATACGGTTTGTCGTCGAGCATGCCGGACTGAATGGCGATGAGGTCTTCATCCGCGAGGCGCTCCATGATTTGCCGGAAGACCGCAGGGCGCACGTCGCGGGCGTCGTGTTGCGGGTGCACGTAGATGTTGCAGTGATATTTCTGGGGATGGTAGGTGTAGCGGCTCTGGTAGGTTTCGACGAAGCCGATGGGCTGCCCATCGCGCAGGATGATGTCGCGGTGGTAAGGGTATTTTTCGCCGCGGGTCTGGTCCTGATGTTTCCAATCTTCGATGGGCTCGGCGGGCTCGTCGAAGATGGCGGCGTCGATTGACGTGGCGAGACGGTAGTCGTCGTCGCTGTATTGGAAGGGGCGCAGCATTATCATGGAAGATATTATAGCAGGAGTTTGGTTGATTAGAGATTGGAGATTGGGGCCGAAT
>JBMCFH010000127.1:0-9844 GCA_048620455.1 Chloroflexota bacterium
CGGCGAGCCGCTGCCGCTGCCGAGGGGGGAGACGATGACGGTGCTGACGCCGCGCTCCACGGTGGGGGCGCTGCGCGCGGGGTATGAGGTTGGCAGGTTGCAGGTGTGAAGGGTGGCGGGCGGCCGAAGTGTGCCCTGTTTTGTGACCTCTCTTTGTATCCCGGTACTTTGCGAACGGAATGAGGGCCTTTCTACTTGGTAGGGACGGTGGTCTGGCGCCTAAGCAAGGAGAAGTGGGATGCCTGAAGAGTACACGGTGAGCATCATGACCGCGGTGGCGGAAGATAAGCCGCCGGCCGAATTCCGTCAGATTGTGGACGAGGCTGCCGACAGCATCAGGGAGCTGCTGGCGGAGGAGATGAAGCTGGCGGTGAACGTGTTTGACTTCGTGGGCCCGCACCTGACGCCAACGCGCGGCGCCTACGCGCCGATGGATTATTTGGAACTGGGCATGAGCGAGAAGGTGGAACGGCAGATTCACTTTCTGCTGATCGTCACCGAAGTGGACCTGGCGGCCTCGACGCGCTCTTACGTGTTGGCCCTGCCCAGCCAGTTAACGAACATCGGCATTGTTTCTACCAAACGGTTATCGCCGGCTTTTTGGGGGCATGAGGCGGATTCGCAGCTCACGCGACAGCGGCTGACGGGGCTGCTGCTGCACACCTTCGGCCATCTGCTGAACCTGTCGCACCATGATTCTTCGCGCAACATCATGTACGACTTTGAAACGATGGAAGATCTGGCGCAGATGACGGAGATTACGCCACAGCAACGGGAAACGATAAAGCGTAATCTGCCGCGCGAAGCGCGGGAAGCGGTGGCGCTGCAGGGAAGGTGGAGCTTCGCACTGCGCCAGGTTGCGGACAATCTGGGCAGCATTTTGCGCCACGTGGCGCGCGCGCACCCCTTGCGGCTGATCCTGAAGTTGCCCACAATGCTCACGGCGGCGCTGTCGGTGGTCATTGTCATCTTCTTTTCTGCAGAAGCGTGGGACGTGGCCAGCACACTGAGCCTGGGTGCGCTGCTCGTCTTTTCGGCGATTGCCATAGCCGTGGCCACGGCGCTTTTGTACCGTGCTTTTGAGGTGGGTCCCAGCCAGAACCGGCAAAATCTGCTGGCTGAATCGGTGGTGGTGACGGCGGCGACGACGCTATTTAGCCTTTTGCTGACCGTCTTGCTCATTTACCTACTGTTCTTCCTGCTGGTGCTGGTCAGTGCGGTTACTTTTTTTCCGGCGCAGCTGAAGGAGACGTGGCCCACGGTGGATCCGGCGGTGCGCCTGACGGAGCACGTGAAGCTGGGCCTCTTTCTGGGCAGCCTTGCCGTGCTCACCGGCTCGCTGGGTGGCCGCGCAGATAACCAATCTGTGGTGCGGCACGTGCTCTTTCTGAACGAAGAGGCCTAGGGAGAGGCCTGCCGGGCGTCAGGGAGGAAGTGCTCAGGGACGGGGTGACTCGAGGTGGGAGACGTGCTATAATGCCGGCTATGGTTAGAGAGCCGCTTATCTCGTGTAACGCTTATCCATAACAGCAGACGACAACTGAGCACATAACAACGGAATCTTACTTACCAGCGGAGTGCCTCTCGCAGACGGGCACAGGCGACCCTTACCACCCATACTCGCTAGCAGGCCGGCCCGCAGCGCGGCGCCCGGCCCAGGAAAGGAGGTGGCCATGGAACTTATCTCGACCGGTATGTAGTCCGGCCGTCGCGGCCGAGTTAAGTAGCAAGGAGATGTGGTTATGAAGAAGAGTGCCTTTCTGACGGTGAGTCTGTTGTTGCTCCTGGGCCTGTTGGTGGCCGGCTGTACGTCGCAACCCGCGGCGGATCCGCCGCAGCAGGAGGAAGTGGAAGCGCCCGCCGCGGAGGAAGCGGAAGAGCCGGTGGCCGAGGAGTCGGCGGCCGAAGAATCGGCGGCCGAAGAGGCCGAGGAGGCGCCGGAAGCCGCGGAGCCCAGAATTTTGCGCGTGCGGCTATACGGGGATATCCAGAACCTGGATCCCGCCTTCCAGATTTCGGAGAATGACACGGTGGTGGCCAACGCCGTGATGGAAGGGCTGGTGCGCTACTGCCCCAACTCTTATGACATCTGCGACCAGTTGGCCGAAGAACTCGAGGAATCGGAAGACGGCCTGCAGATCCGCTTCAAGTTGCGCGAAGGGGTCATGTGGCACGACGGGTATGGGGAACTGACGGCGGAGGACGTCAAGTACTCCTTCGAGCGCTTCATCGATCCCGACCTTGATGCGGCCTACGCCGACGATTGGGCCACGCTGGACCACGTGGAAGTGATCGACGACTACAACGGCATCATCCACCTCAAAGAGCCGTTCGCGCCGCTGTGGAACTCCACGCTGCCCGTGGGCAGCGGCACCATCGTGTCCAAGGCCTGGGTTGAAGAGGTGGGCGTGGAGACGTTTGGTACCAGCATCATCGGCACCGGCCCCTACACGTTTGCCGAGTGGCGTCCGCAAGAGATGGTGGTGCTTGAGAAGAACCCCGACTACTGGGGTGAAGAGCCCTACTGGGACGAAATTCGCCTGATTCCCATCGAGGATGACAAGGCCGCGGAAGTCGCGCTGGAGTCCGGCGACCTGGATTTTAGCCTGATCAGCCTGCCCTCGGTAGAGCGCTTTGAAAGCAACTCCAATTTCGAGGTGGTCTCGCACCCGTCGCTAAATTACCATTGGATTGCGCTCAACGTCCAGCATCCGAAGCTGGAAGATCCCGACGTGCGCTGGGCCGTCATTTATGGCATCGACGTGCCCAGCATTCTGCAGGCGGCCTATCAGGGGCAGGTGGAAAGGGAGTGCGCCCTGATTCCCCCGGGCCTGGTGGGCTTCTGGGAAGACGCTCCCTGTTACGAGCGTGACGTGGAGAAGGCGCGGGAGCATCTGGCCGCCGCCGGTCTGGATTCCCTGGACCTGCGTCTGGACCTGCAGGATACGGCTGAGGAGCGGATCATTGGCGAGATCGTGCAGGCCAACCTGGCGGAAGTGGGCATCAACGTGGAACTGAACCCCATGGATTCCAGCACCTACTGGACGTCGAGCTTCGGCGAACAGGCGGTGGAAAACAACGAGCTGATGGTCAGCAGTTACTCCATGCAGCCGGACCCGGCCTGGGCCACCATGTGGTTCACGTGCGACCAGATCGGGGTGTGGAACGCGCAGGCCTGGTGCAACGAGGAGTATGACGCGCTGCACGAGGAGGCCATGACCACGCTGGACTCCGAGGAGCGCGCCGAGCTCTACATTGAGATGCAGCAACTGTGGGATGAAGCGGCGCAAGCGCTCTTTACGACGCACGGCTCCAAAGTTTACGCTTACAGTCCGGACATCGCGCCGGCTACTACGCCCAACGGAAAGCCTCAAGTCGAGTTTTTCTTGCCGGCGGATTAAGTCCTGACCCTTTGATCCACCCCCCGGGGCCCGCCGTGGCGGGGGCGCGGGTCCCGGGAAGCAGCCGCCACGGCCGGGCCATCCCGGCCACCCGCGGTCTGCCGTCTGCTGTCTGCAGTCCCGGTAGCAAAGGAGGTGTCTGAGAGTGCGCACTTATCTGATCAAGCGACTGTTCATGACCCTGGTCGTGCTGGTAGTGGTCACGATCTTTCTCACGCTGCTGGTGTATATCGTCCCCGGCGATCCGGCCGTTAGCGTGCTGGGGCCGCGGGCCAACCCCGACCTGATTGCCCGCGTGCGCGCGGCCATGTATCTGGACAGGACCCTGCCCGAGCAGATCGGCCTGGCTCTGTGGAACCTGGCGCGCCTGGATCTGGGCCAGGATATTTTCACGGGCCGGCCCATCAGGCAGCTGGTTGGCGCAGCGTTGCCACACACCCTGATACTGGCCTGGACCAGCCTGAGCCTGGCCGTTCTCATCGGCGTGCCCATGGGAGTCTACTCTTCCACGCATCCCGATTCCTGGCTGGATCGTTTCACGGCCATCTTCTCCATCTCCTTTATCACCGTTCCCTCCTACGTAGCGGGGCTGTTTCTGCTCCTGCTCTTCGCCGTGCGTCTGCAATTTATGCCAGCCATCGGGCTGGGGGAACGGGGCGACTTGCTGGATTACATCCGGCACCTGATCCTGCCCGCCGCCGCCCTGGCCATTCCCTGGATCGGCTACCTGGCGCGGCTGGTGCGCGCCAGCCTGTTGGAGGTGCTCAACCAGACCTACATCCGGGCCGAAATGGCTGCCGGGCTGCCCATGCGCAAAATCTACTACAAATACGCCCTGAAAAATGCCATCATTCCTACGGTGGCCGTGCTGGGTCTTGGCGTGGGCAACCTCATGGCGGGGGCCGTGTTCGTGGAGCTGATCTTTGCCCGGCCGGGCATGGGCACGCTGATCTTCAACGCCATTCAGGCGCGCAACTATCCGCTTCTCCGCGCGGGGGTGCTGACCGTGGCTTTCTTCTTCGTTGCTGCAAATCTGCTGGCAGACATTTTGTATACGTACCTGGATCCGCGCATCCAGTACGATAAGGTGCGAGCCTAGCATGGAGTACCAATTACGATCTCCGACCCGTTACCGGCTCTTTCTCAACCGCATCCCGGTCCTGGGCGACATCCTGCGCCGTCCACTGGGTACCCTGGGCTTTCTGATCGTCCTGATCTTTATGCTCCTGGTGCTGCTGGCGCCGGTGGTGGCGCCTTACGGCTATGAGCAGCAGGATATCCCCAACATGATGCAGGGGCCGTCCGCCGAGCACCTGTTGGGGACGGATCACCTGGGCCGCGATCTCCTTTCGCGCCTCATTTATGGGGCGCGCATCGCCCTGGGCGTGGCCCTTCCCGCCGTGTCGCTGGCGCTGGCCGGTGGCATCCTGGTGGGCCTCATTGCGGGCTATGCCGGCGGCATCGTGGACAACATCACGTTGGTGCTGCTCGATTCCATCCAGGCCTTTCCGGCGGTGATCCTGGCTCTGACCATTCTGGCCCTGCTGGGGCCGTCATTGGTCAACGTAGTGTTGGTCATCGGCCTGGCCTGGACGCCGGGCTACGCGCGCGTGGTGCGCGCCCAGGTGCTGACGGCCAAGCAAAATCAGTACGTCGAAGTCGAGCGGTCGCTGGGGGCCAGCCGCGGGCGCATCCTGGGCCTGCACATCCTGCCCAACGTCATCGCCCCTGTGCTGATCCTGGCGGCCATGGACTTGCCGGTGGTGATCACCTTCGAAGCGGGCCTGTCCTTTCTGGGGCTGGGCGTGCGGCCGCCGACCCCCTCCTGGGGCGTCATCCTGGCCGACGGCTTCAACTTCATCCGCCAGTCCCCGTGGCCCATCACCTGGTCGGGGCTGACGTTGATCGTGACGACGCTGGGCTTCACGTTGTTTGGCGAGACCTTGCGCGACGTCCTGGACCCCAGTCTCTCAGGCACGCGGGGGATATGATGGGCGACCCACTGTTGCAGGTGCGCGATCTGGAAGTGCGCTACTACACGCGCGAGGGCGTGCTGACGGCCATTCGCGACGCCAGTTTTGACATACGTCGACGAGAGATCGTGGGTGTGGTCGGCGAGTCCGGTTGCGGCAAGAGCACCGTGGCCTCGGCCGTGATGGGGCTGCTGCCCCCAAACGGCGAAATCAGCCGGGGACAGATCGTGCTCGACGGCCAGGACCTGACCCGGCTTCGCGCGAATGAGCTGCACCGGCGGCGCGGCGAGGACATGGCCATGATCTTCCAGGACGCCATGACCAGCCTCAACCCGGTGTTCAGCATCGAGCAACAGATGCTCGACGCCCAACTGGCGCACCTTCCCCGTGGCCCGCGGTTGACGAAAAAAAAGCTGCGCGCGCGGGCGGTGGCGATGCTGGAGCGCGTGGGTATTCCCGACGCGGCGGCGCGCATTAAAGAATTCCCGCACCAGTTTTCCGGCGGCATGCGCCAGCGCATCATGATCGCCATGGCGCTGCTCTCCAGCCCCAGCCTGCTGGTGGCCGACGAGCCCACCTCGGCCCTGGACGTGACGCTCGAAGCCCAGATCCTGGAGCTGGTGACCGGCCTGCGGGACGAATTGGACACGGCCATCCTCTACATTACGCATGACCTGGGCGTGGTGGCCCAGGTCTGCGACCGCGTCATTGTGATGTACGCCGGCAACATCGTGGAGACCGGGGACGTTTTAAGCCTCTTCGACCGGCCCAAACACCCCTACACGCAGGCGTTGCTGCGCTCGCACCCTTCGCACCGCCGGCGCGAGCGGCGTCTGCGTACCATTCCAGGCCTGGTGCCCAGCCTGCGCGACATGCCGGCCGGCTGCAAGTTCGCCCCGCGCTGCGACCTGGCCCGTGACATCTGCCACAGGGAAGAGCCGGCGCTGTGGCCCGAGGGCCGGCAAACGGTCCTGTGCCACGCCTACGCGCCCGAGTGGGAGGGCCCCCCGGTACACTCGCTGGTGGAGACCCCGGCAGTCCCCGGCACGCCCCCGCCGGAGTCTGCCGCCGAGGGCGGCGGGCGCCAGGGCGGCGGGCGCCGCGATTGGAGCGGCGGCGAGCTGATCATCCAGACGCGCGACCTGCACAAAGAGTTCCAGGATCGCGTGGGGCTGTTGGGCCAACTTCTGGGCCAGCGGGCGGGCGCGGTAAAAGCGGTCGCCGGCGTGGACCTCGACATCCGCCGCGGCGAGACGCTGGGCCTGGTCGGCGAGTCGGGCTCCGGAAAAACGACGCTGGCGCGCACCATCCTGCGCCTGCTAGAGCCCACGCGCGGTGCGATCATCGTCGGCGACAGGGACATCAGCAGCCTGCCCGAAGGAGAGTTGCGTCCATTGCGCTCGCAGATGCAGATGATCTTCCAGGATCCCCTGTCCAGCCTTAGCCCGCGCATGAAGGCTTCCTCGCTACTGCTGGAGCCGTTTCGCATCCACGATCGGGCGGTCAACCCAGAGGAGAAGGTGCACGAGCTGCTGGCCATGGTGGGCCTCGCGCCGGAACAGGCGGATAAATACCCGCACCAGTTATCCGGCGGGCAGGCGCGCCGCCTGGGCATCGCCCGCGCCCTGGCCCTGGAGCCGGACATTCTGCTGGCGGACGAGCCCACGGCAGGCCTGGACGTCTCAGTCGCCGCGGGCATCCTCAATCTGCTCAAGGACCTGCGCGAACGTCTGGACCTGACCTACATTGTGATCAGCCACAATCTTAACGTCATCGGGTTCATCTCCGACCGTGTGGCGGTCATGTATCTGGGCCGCGTGGTCGAGCTGGCGCGCACGGAAGCGCTGTTCGCCCGGCCCCGGCACCCCTACACCGAAGCGCTGCTCTCGGCCATTCCCGTGCCCGATCCGCGCCGCAAGGAGGCCGCGGATCGCATCATCCTCTCGGGCGAAATACCCAGCCCGCGCAACCCGCCCACCGGCTGTCCCTTCCACCCTCGCTGTCCGTATGCCGAGGCGCGCTGCGAGCAGGAGCGGCCGCTATTGCAGCCGCACGAGGCGGCGGACAACGGGAGCACGCACTGGGTCGCCTGCCACTTCCCGGAAAAGGTGCAACCTAGCCCAGCATGATGCTGGCCTAGCATGATGGAGAATAGGAAAAGATGACCACGATGATCCGCCGCGACTATCCTTGCGCCGTGCGCAAAATAGATAACACATGGATTACGATGGCCGATGGCGCGCGCCTGGCCACGAGCGTCTGGCTCCCGCAGGACGCCGAAAGCGCGCCCGTGCCCGCCATCCTGGAGTACCTGCCCTATCGCAAAGACGATTCGCGGGCCGTGCGCGATTCAACCTACCTGCCCTATTTTGCCGGCCACGGCTACGCCTGCGTGCGCGTCGATATGCGCGGCACCGGGAACTCGGACGGCATCCTCTACGACGAGTATTTACCGCAGGAGCAGGACGACGCCCTGGAGGTCCTGCAGTGGATCGCGGCCCAACCCTGGTGTACGGGCGACGCGGGGATTATCGGCATTTCATGGGGCGGGTTCAACGGCCTGCAGATTGCCGCGCGCCGCCCGCCGCAGCTAAAGGCGATCATCACCGTGGCCTCGACCGACGACCGTTACGCCGACGACGTGCACTACCGCGGCGGGTGCTTGCTGGCCAGCGATCAACTGCCGTGGGCCTCGCGCATGCTCCTGCTCAACGCCCTGCCTCCCGATCCGCGCATCGTCGGCGAGCGCTGGCGCAAGATGTGGTTTGACCGCCTGGAGAAGACGCCTCCTTACGTGGAGGCCTGGCTGCAGCACCAGACCCGCGACGACTTCTGGAAGCACGGCTCGGTTTGCGAAAATTACGCGGATATCGAATGCGCCGTCTATGCCGTTGGTGGCTGGAACGACGCCTATACCAACGCCATCCCGCGCCTGCTGGCCGGCCTTCAATCCCCCAAAAAAGGCCTGATCGGGCCCTGGTCGCACGGCTATCCCTACGTCTCGCAACCCGGCCCGCAGATCGGGTTCTTGCAGGAGTGCCTGCGCTGGTGGGACTGTTGGCTCAAAGGAGAGGATAACGGCATCATGGACGAGCCCATGTTGCGCGCCTGGATCCAGGAGAGCGTGCGGCCCGCGCCGCATTATGACGAGAGGCCGGGTTACTGGGTGGCGGAGGGCGAATGGCCTTCGCCCGATCTGCAAACGGCGTCATACTGGCTGGACGCAGGCGGCGCGTTGAGCGCCAATGGGCAGGCGGCTGCGGCGAAGGAGGTGACGATCCGCGGGTCGCAGTTCAGCGGTTCCGCGGCCGGCCTGTGGTGTCCCTACGGCCAGGAGATCGATTTGCCGTTCGACCAGCAGGAAGAGGATGGCCATTCACTGTTGTTCACGTCCGCCCCGGTGGAGGCCGACACCGTCATTCTGGGAAACCCCGCGGTGAGGCTGACGCTGGCGGCAGACCAACGCGAGGCCCTGGTCGTCGTACGCCTGTGCGACGTCTCTCCTTCAGGGGAGTCGCTGCTGGTCAGCCGCGGCTTCCTCAACCTGACGCACCGCGACTCACACGAACAGCCGCAGGCGTTGCAGCCGGGAGCGTTTTACGAGGTGACGATCACGATGGACGTGGCCGGGCACCGCCTGCCGGCCGGCCATCGTTGGCGGCTGGCGCTCTCGCCTACCTACTGGCCCATGGCCTGGCCCTCGCCCCGCCCGGTGACCCTGCGTCTGCGCACGGGGACCCACAGCCGGCTGCAGTTGCCCCTGCGGGAGCCTAAAGCGGCGGACGCCGCGCTGGCCGACTTTCCCCGGCCGGAGCAGTCTGAACCGATCCCCTACCGGCAGATTCGCCCCGCCACGCGAGAGCGCCACATCAGGCGCGACGTGGGCGCTGGCAAACAGCAGATTCAGGACGTTGCCGATAATGGGCACGTCCATTTGTTGGACCGGGATCTGGAGATGACGGGCAGGAGCGAAGACCGCTTCACGATCCGCGAGGATGATCCTCTCTCCGCCAGCGTCGTCTGCGAGCAAGAGCAGGTGCTGCGCCGGGGGGAGTGGCACGTGCGCGTGGAGACCTACAGCGAGATGTCGGCCGACGAGGAGCAATTTCACGTGATCAACGTGGTCGACGCCTATGAGGGCAACACCCGCGTCTTCAACAAGACCTGGAGCACGACGATTCCGCGCCACCACGTCTGACCACCAGCCACCCTCCTGACCGGGGCGCCAAACCTTAGCAAATTCCAAGAACCGTTGACGCCGCTGCCGGCAATATGTTATTCAGTGGGCGGAGTCACCGAGCCAACCTGCAACCTGCCAACCTGAAACGTGAAACCTGACACCTGACAGCTGACACCGTAACCAAAGCAGGGGACGCGACGACTCTGAAGACGGAGACAACGTAGTACAAGGATACAGGAGAGTGGTCTATGATGAGGAAGTCAATCGGTGTGTTGTTGGTCATGGCGGCC
>JBMCFH010000128.1:0-9807 GCA_048620455.1 Chloroflexota bacterium
AGCGCGCCGTCACCGCGCAGAAGCAAGAAGGCCACGAGGAGGCCGGCAAGCATTACCAGCGTAAAGCCCAGACCCATCCACAACAGGCGACCCAGCAGCGACGGGGGGCGGCGGGCGGGCCTCGACGGCCTGGGAGATGCGACCAGAGGCGCGCCGCTGCTTTCGCCGCCGGTGTCCAGGCCGCTGGGGATGTCCGACAGGCGCGGCGGCGGAGACGGATCGGTGGGATGGGTGTCAGCCGCACGCCACTCCTGTTCCTGTTGAGATTGGTACCGCGGTTGCGGCGCCAGCAGCGGTTCGGTCGCCGGGGCCACGCCCAGCGCCGCCGAAAGCGCCTGCACCAACGCCACGCCGCTCTGATACCGTTCCTCCGGCTTTTTGGACAGCGCCTTGAGCAACACGCCTGACACCTCTTCGTTCAGATCGGGGTTGAACGCTGTTGGCGCCGGCGGCGAGGCCGTGATGTGTTGCAGAGCCAGGCTGGTGGGCGACGGATCGTCAAACGGCGGTCTGCCCGCCAACATTTCGTAGAGAATCACAGCCAGCGAGTAGAGGTCCGATTGGGGCACCGCAGACGCCGAGCGTAGGGCCTGTTCCGGAGCCACGTAACTGGGGCTGCCCAGCACCTCTCCCGACGACCCTTCGCGACGATCCAGCACCAGGCCAAAGTCGGATAGCAACACCCGCCCGCCGGCCGTGATCAGCACGTTCGACGGTTTCACGTCCCGGTGGATCACATCTCGCTGGTGGGCGAAGTCCAGGGCGCCGGCGACATCGCGCGCGATGCGCAACACCTCGTCGTGGGGCAACAGCTTGCCCGCCTTTTCATACGACCGCAACAGCTGCGCCAGGTCGCTACCGTCGACGTACTCCATGACCAGGTAGTAGAGGCCATCCTCCTCCGCCGCGTGGTAAACCTGTACGATGTGTTCGTGCCGCCAGCGAGCCACCGTGCGCGCCTCGCGCAAGAAGCGCTCCGTGTAGGAGGTGTGGTGACGGAAACGCTGCGCGATTACTTTTACGGCGACGGGTCGCTGCAAAACCACGTCCCAGCCGTAGTAAACCTGAGCCATACCGCCGCTGCCTACAAGGCGCTCGATACGGAAATTTCCCAATTGGCGGCCGATCAATGGGTCTCGTCCCATGCGTGGTTCCGGTGGCTTCCTTCGTGATACATTACCTTTGCGTTGCCGCACCATGATACCTGAAAATGGGACTCAGGCGCATCTTCTGTGGGATTTCTCTCGGCTTCCAGGTGTGGATGAGAAGCGGCAACGCGCGGGTGCTGCCTCAGGGAGCGCTTTCCTCTGGCGGTTGCGCCAGGTGTTGCAGCGCGGCCTGCGCCACCTGGGCAAAGATAGGCGCCGCCACGCGTGAGCCGGAACCGGCGTTTTCGGCGACGACGGCAATGGCGACCGTATTCTGCCCATCGTGAGCAAACCCGATGAACCAGGCGTGCGGCGCCTGGTCGCCGCCCAACTGCGCCGTGCCCGTCTTGCCGCCGATGGTCACGCCGGGGATCGAGCCGGACACGCCGGTGCTGCGGCGCGCGGCCTCCACCATCATGTCCGCGACCAGCTGCGCCGTCTCCGGACGCATCACATCCTCGCGCCACAGCCGGCGCCCGGCCTGCTCCTGTATGCGGCCCGACGGCGCTTCCACGCGCCACATCAGGTGCGGCTGCGGAATATCACCCTGGTTAATCACCGCCGTCACCATCACCGCCATGCTCAACGGCGTGACCAGCAACTCACCCTGGCCAAAACCGGTCGCCGCCTGCAGCACGTTGTTGTCGATCAGCTCCTGCAGGTCGGCCGCGATCTGCGTCTCGCCGGCGCCGATCTCCAGCGGCGTTGGGCCGCTGGCCTCGCCGAAGCCCAGGTCCGTGGTGTAATCGATCATCGTCTGTGGCGGCATCTCGTCACCCAGCCGGGCAAAAGCGGCGTTGGCCGAGACGGCATACGATTGCACCAGGTTCAGCCGCCGCTCGTCGTGGTTGGGATCGATCACTTCTGCACCGTCCACCTCATAAACATAGTAGATGCCGTCCGGCCCGCGCCGCGGCTCGCCGAAGTCGAACACCGTGTCCGGCGTCACCTGCCCGCTATCCAGTGCTGCGATCAGCGTGACCGTCTTCCAGGTGGAACCGGGCGTGTACAGTCCCTGTGTGGTGCGGTTGAGCAACGCGGGGCAATCGCCGCCGGGGCAATTCAGAATCTCCTCGGCGTACTCAGGATCCAGGATGCGGTTGGGGTCATAGCCCGGATTGCTGACCATAGCCAGAATCCCGCCGCCCACGCCGTCCATAACCACCACCGCGCCCGGCCGTCCGGCCATGGCTTCCACCGCCGCCGCCTGCGTGCGGCTGTCCAGCGTCAGGTAAACGTCGCTGCCGTCGATGGGGCGGTTGATCATGCGCCGGAAGTTGCTATCCAGCCGGTCCAGGCCCAGCAGCTCCTCATTAAAGGCCAGCTCCGCCCCGGCGAGACCCAGCCCGAAACGGGACACGTAGCCCACGGCGGGCGCGGCGGCAGGCAGCGGATAGCGGCGCTCCACTGTGTCCTGCTCTCCCACCTCGTCAAAGGCCAGAGGCTGCCCGTAACGATCGAGGATGGCGCCGCGGTCGATCTGCGCCAGAAGGGCCGCCGCCCGCTGTTGCGCCGGCTGCGGCAGGTCCGAAAAGCGTTCCAGCGTCTCCGAATCAATCCTTTTAATCAGCCGCCCCTCGGCCGGCGCCGCGGAAACAATGGGCCGGAACAGCGGCGGCTTCAGCTCCTCGCGCAGCAGTTGCCAGTAGACGAGGCGCGCCGAAAGCAGGAACAGCAGCAGGAGCATCATCGTGCCCACGTGCCAGATACGTCGCGGCAGGGTCATGGGCGGAACTCCAGGCGTTGCGCCAGGGCCAGCACCAGGCCGATCTCTGTCAGGTTGACCGCCAGCGCCACACCACCCTGGCTCAGAAAGGGAATGGTAATGCCCGTCAGGGGCAACAGGTTCAGCGTACCGCCTACCATGACGAAGACCTGCGTGAATAGGTGCACGCCGATGCCGACCAGCAGCAGTCGCTCGAACAGTTGGCCGGGCGGCAGCATGATCGCCAGGCGCAAGGTGCGCAGCCACAGGATGGCAAAGAAGACCAGCAGGGCCAGCGCCACCAGCCCTCCCAGCTCCTCCACGATGGCGGCAAAGATGAAGTCGGAGTGCGCCAGCGGCACGAAATAGGGCGTGCCCTGGCCCAGGCCGGCGCCGGTGAGACCGCCGGCGACCACGGCGTAAATCGCCTGCTGAATCTGGTAACCCGGCCCTTCGGCTATAGTGAGTCCCGAGGGTTGGCCGTTGACCAGCAGCGGCTCCTCACTCCACGGATCCTGGAAGGCGATGACGCGATGGCGGATCACGTCCGGTGGCTCCCAGGCAAGGGCCAGCACCAACCCCACGAGCACCGAGAGCAGCAGGCCGATGGCCGCCACCGTCAGAAACACGCGCGGCTGGAAACCGGCGTAGAGGATGGCCACAAACAGGGCGCCGATAATCAGGATCGCCCCAAAATCGGACATGCGCACCAGAGCCAGGGTAGCCAGAGAGACGAAGAGAATACCGGGCACAAAGTACCGCGGAGCGGGCAGGCGGAACCAGCCCAGCACGCGGGCCCGTCCCTCGGCCTCTTCGCCTACCTGTTCAATATACCAGGCCAGGAAGACGATCAGAGCCAGCTTGACCACTTCGGAGGTCTGGATCGGGGGCAGCGGTCCCAGGCGCAGCGCCAGGCGCGCCCCGGACGCATCGGGCCTCCCCACAAAGGCCGTCGCCAGTAGCAGCAGGAGGCCGGCGGCGCTGACCAGCGGCACCCAACGATGTCGCACCTGCTCCACCAGCGCCGGTCGCCAGATGAGCACCGCGGCGATCAGCAGGCCGGGCAGTGCGCCGCGCAGCAACTGCTGCCACACGGCGTCTGCGCCTCGCAGGCGCCAGATAACCGTCAGGCCCACGGCAATCAACAGGCCCGCCAGCGGCAACACCAGCTCCTCCTGGCGCAGCCCGCGCCAGCGCAGCAGAAAATGGAGGAGGAAGAGAAAAAGCCCGAGAACGGCAGGCGCAAACAAAATGTCGGGGAACAGCGCGCGCAACGACGCTTCCTCCTGCAGCTGCTCGGCGGCGCCCGCCAGAAGAAATCCCAGGAAGGCCAGAACGGTGACCAGCGCCAGCAAGCGGCTTTCCACCGGTCGGGGCGCGAGGCGCGGGCGAGGCGAGGTCAGGCGGCTACCTGGAACGGCGCGCGTACTCATCGTCAGGGCTCACTCGGTGAGGATAAAGGTGGCGTCGCCAAATTGCACCGTGCTGCCCGCCGGGGCCGCCACTCTTTCGTAAGGCGCCAGGCGGCGCTCGTCGATGAAGGTGCCGTTGGTGCTGTCCAGGTCTTCCACCCACCAATGCGCGCCGTCCCAGCTGAGCCGGGCGTGCAAGCCGGAGACGAAATCGTCCTTGATCAGCAGGTCGTTGTCCTCCAATCGCGACTCGTCCGCTCCTACCAGCATCACGTTGGGCAGGGGAATGATGCGCCCGGAGTTCAGGCGCGGGTCGCTGCCGCCGGCTACAACACGCAGATAGCCGGCGACGGCCGATCCCAGCGGCGGGGCATCCAGGCGTTGGGCCATCTCGCGCCGCACCGTCCTGAGCACGATAAACAGGATGGCGTAGACCAGGGCGATCAGCGCCCATTTTCCGATCAGCAACAGGGTTCCCAGAGCAATGTCCATCTCAGCGCGCTGGCCTCAACAGTTGCGCCGGAAGCGCAGAGCAGCCACACCGGGCGTATCCGGGCGAGGATGGGCAGGGTCCACGGCGGCGAGCACAATCAGGTCGCCATCTTGCAACTCGTAGCCTTCGTCGTGTATCTCGCGTTCATTCACGTACGTGCCGTTCAGCGACGCCTTGCCGTCAGGCGCGCCGTCATAGAGCAGGTAGCGGCCGTTTCGCCGCCGTAAATAGGCGTGGCGGCTGCTGATGAGCCGGTGCTCCTGCACCTGCGCATCGTCCAGGTAAATATCGCTTTTCGAGCTGCGACCGATGACGATGAGGTCCTCGCGCAGGGGCCAGCGCCGCCTGCCGTCGACGGCTTCCAGGCAGGGGGTCGCGCTTCTCTGGTCTTCGTCCGTGTCTGGTTCGATACGGCTGCGCACGCGCACCTCGTCCTGCCCCAGGTCCGGAGCGGCCTGGATTTCGAGGCGCACGCTGCCCCCAAACCGGTACGTGCGGCGTCCATGGCGGCTGTTGGCCACATTGAGGGCCGTCAGCAGCCGATCGCGCCACTGCTGGCGCACCTGCTGTGCAATCGGCGCGTAGTTGCGCCGGTAATTGTCCTCGGCGACTTCCACCACGTAAACGTTGGGCACGATCTTGCCGTAATTGACGTCCTCCAGCCAATTCTCCTTGTCCAGCATGGCCTCGCGCAGGTGGCGGTTGACGTCCGCAGGCAGTAAGGGCCGGTCGCCGCGGCCCAGCCGGATGGGCATGATGTGCTCCAACAGACCCGGATCGGCGATGGCCTTCAGAACGCGACGCAGCGGCGGCGTGTGCGGATCGCGCGCTGCGCGCTGGTCGTCTGCGCGCAGTAGACAATCGGCAAGGCTTGTCGCTGTCTGCGAACGGGGCGTCGTTTCCTGGGCGCTGGCCCGCAGCACGTAACGCTGAATGCGCTCGGCGTCGGGCAGCGCAGGCACATCGCCGGCTGCGCCCGCAGGCGCTTTCCCCAGCCAGAAGACGTACACCGGCAGCGCGGGCTCCAACCCCTCCTCTCGCTGCAGCCGTATCAGCCGCTGCCCTGCCCGGCGCGGCGACAACGACGCCGCCGTCTGTCGTTGGCTCTCGATGCCTACTACAGCCGCCGTCGCCGTCAGGATCACCAGATCAAGCAGCATCGCACCCTCGCCGCCGGACGCCGGCAAAGCGATCCCCGTAAGCAGGGCCGCGTCCTGGGGAAACTGTTCCAGCAGAGTCTCGGCCACGTCGCGCACACTCTGGGAAACGTCGCCACTGCCGCTCTGTAGTGAGTTCAACAGGCTCAACTCCTCTCGTTGACGATGAAAACCGTATGGCCTATCTGAATCGTATCGCCGTCCAGCAAAGGCTGGTCGTCCACGCGGTAGCCGTTGAGAAAAGTCCCGTGCGTGCTGCCCAGATCGCGCAGGCGCACCTCGCCGGACTCGCGGTACAGTTCCGCGTGCTGGCGGGAGACGGCAAGATCTTCCTTGAGGTTGACCTGGCAATCGCCGGTGCGCCCCACACGCGCCGGAAAGCGGCTCAGCCGGAACTGAGCGCCGGCGTGGGGGCCTTCCAGCACGTCCAGTGCAAGCGGGCTGTCAGCAGAAGCGCCGCCGGGCGTCTTCCAGAACGCAGCGGGCACGGTTGACAGCGTGCGGCCTTCGCGCTGTGACTCCTCCTCCGAGCGGCGCACCAACGTAACCCGATCGGACCGCTCGGCGCGCTGCCGGCGGCGGGCCACGAGGTAGTAGAGGAAGCCCAGGAAGGGCAGCGCGGCGATCAACATCCAGCGCGCCACCTGGCGATCAGGCAGGCGACGCCGTCGCGCGTCCCAGAAGACATAGGCCACAGTGAGCAACCACAGGCCAACCAGACACCAGGCGGCGCCAAGGCGTATCAGTGCGTCGGTAAGCTGTTCAGACAACCAGAACTCCGTTGCTGAGTCGTTTGTTACGCGCTTAAGTTTACCTGAAAATCTATTTTTGTGTGGGGGAGGGTGGGACACCGTTTAGCACAGATTTCTCAGATCTGGTTGCGATAACCGGGGGCAGCGTTGGTTAAATAGCCTCAGACGTTTGCATCGACCCACCAGACGCGGACAGGAGGTCGTCGCTGCCGACCAGTTCGGCGACCAGCGCATTGGCCGGCTGGCGACGGATCGTCTGCGGCCCATCCAGCTGCAGGAGTTGGCCCCTATCCATCACCGCCATCTGCTCGCCCAGCAGCAACGCTTCGGCCAGATCGTGAGTCACAAACAAGAGAGGTACATCAAGTTCTTGCTGCAGCCGCTGCAGATCGTGTCGCAGCCGGATGCGCGTCGGACCGTCCAGCGCGGAAAAGGGCTCGTCGAGCAGCAGCACCTGGGGGCGAATGACCAGGGCGCGGGCCAGGGCCACCCGCTGTTGCTGGCCTCCGCTCAGCTCGCCGGGCCGTTGCTGCGCCAGATGCTCCAGTCCCAACCAGGCCAGCGCTTCCTGCACAATGCGCGCCTGTTCCTGTCGCGACTGTTTCACCAGGCCAAAGGCCACATTCTGCCACACGGTCATGTGCGGGAAAAGAAGATAATCCTGGGTCACGTAACCCACGCGCCGCTCCTGGGGCCGCAGATTGACGCCGGCGTGACTGTCGAAGAAGGTGCAACCGTCGATCACGATGCGGCCCTCATCCGGCCGGGCCAGCCCGGCTACGCAGGCCAGAGTCATACTCTTGCCTGATCCCGACCGGCCGAATAACACAGTCGTCCCATCGGGCGCGGACAGACTCAGGTCCAGGACGTAGTCGCGTAGTTGCTTCTGAATGTCGATCTCGAGCATGTGCGATACCGCGTGTAACGATTACGAAGGGTCAGGGCCGCAGGACGCGCCGCGAGAGCGCCTGGGACAACACAAAGAGACACAGCGCCAGGAGAGTGACGATCAAAGCCACGAGGCCGGCCTCTTCACGGCGATTGGCCTGCAACAAATCATAAATGTAGATAGACGCCGTCTGTGTGCGCCCTGGAATATTGCCGGCGACCATCAACGTCGCGCCAAAGTCTCCCAGGGCGCGGGCAAAGGTCAGCGCTGCGCCGGCGAGCAGGCTGGGCCAGGCCAGCGGCAGCGTCACGCGCCAGAAAATCTCCAGATCAGAACGGCCCAGGGTGCGGGCAATATCCTCCAGGCGGCGGTCCACGCCCTCGAACCCGGCCCGCGCCGTCAGCGCCATCAGCGGAAAAGAGGCCACGGAGGCGGCGACCACCGCGCCGCGCCACGTAAACACCAGAGGCCAGCCGACGTCGTTGAGCCAGCGACCGACCGGGCTCTGCTGGCCCAGGGCCACCAGCAGATAGTAACCGAGCACCGTGGGCGGCAGCACCAGAGGCAGCGAGGTCAGGCCGTTGAACAACTCCTTGCCCCAAAAATCGCGCCGGGCCAGCAGCCAGGCCAGGGGAACGGCCGCCGCCGCCACCAGCAGGGTCGCCAGCAACGACACGCGCAGAGAAAGCCACAATGGCGCAAGATCCAGATCGGCCATCAAGCGTCTCCCGGCGCTACAAACCCGTAACGCTCCATGATTTCGCGTCCTGCAGGGCTGTTCACAACACGAATAAAGGCCCGCGCGCCATCCTCCCGCGGCGACCCCTGAATCACAGCCATCGCCTGGTTGATAGGCTCGTGCAGCTCAGCGTCCAGCAACGTGCCCCGCACCTCCGCCACATCGGCGATAGACAGGGCCACGATGCCCACCGGCGCATCCCCGGTCTGCACAAATTGCAACGTCTGCGAGACGTTCTCGCCCAACACCAGCCTGTCCTGTACCGCGTTCCACACACCCGCGCTCTGTAGCGCCTGCTGCGCCGCCAGGCCATACGGCGCGTGCTCCGGGTTGGCGATGGCCACGCGGCGGATGGCCGGATCGCGCAAATCGTCTAGCCGCGTCGCCTGCACGCCAGACTGCCGGTTGACAACCAGCACCAGCCGTCCCTGTGCGTAGAGCTGCCGGCTGCCGGGCGCGATCAACCCCTGCTCATCCAGGCGCTCCACGTACGCCACATTGGCCGCCGCCAGCACGTCGTACGGCGCGCCATTTTCGATCTGAGCCGTCAGGTTGCCGGTGGATCCGAACGTGATCTTCACAGGACGGCCCGTCTCTTCCTCATAAAGGCGGGCAATGTCGTCAAAGGCGAACTGTAAATCGGAAGCGGCGGCAACCAGCAGCGGATCCGACGCATCGCCGGATTGCGCACTCGCCGGGCCGCAGGCAGCCAGGGTGCAGAGCACAAGTGACAGCGAAAGGAGCGCCAGGTTACGAGCCACGGACCTGCCCTTCGCAGTGATCCAGCCAGGCCAACATCGCTTCCATCTGGCCCAGCCGGTACTGGCGCACCAGTTGACCGTACGTATGGCCCTCCTGCACTTCCGCGCTCAGCATCGCCTCTTCCTCGTCCAGCCATGCCTGGCACTGCTCGCGTTGCGCTGCCAGCAGGCGGGCCACGACGCCAGCGCCTTCACGCCGCGCGAAATAGAGCCTGACCAGAAACTCCAGCCGCAGCGAACGGCCGTGCTCCACAGGGCTCTGCACCCACGCCAGAAACGCTTCCTCGCCAGACGGCGTCAGATGAAACAGCTTGCGCGGCGGGCGGCTTTCCTGGGGTTCCAGACTGGTGGTCACGTAGCCGGCGTCCTCCAGCTTATTGAGCAGGGCGTAGAGCTGGCTGCGTTTCAAGCGCCACACCGGCCCCAGGCCGGCAGGATCAGACAGCAAGCCGTGGATGGCGTAGCCGTGCCGCGGCTGCGATCGCAAAAAGCCCAGCAAGGCAAGTTCAAGAGTAGGAGAAGAGGCCAGTCGCACCGTTATTCAACCGGTAATTGTTCAGACTATGAATAGGTACCTAATAGTAACCGTTGATGGTCCTCTGCGCAACGCGCCGCGCCACGTTAGAGAGGAGTATGAGCGCCGAAAGCACGCTTGACATTACCTGTCCCTTTGCTATACTTTCGAACACGAGTACGAGTTTCGAAGTTTTTCTCATAAAAATAGGGTTTATAATGTCAGCATTGTATTGCA
>JBMCFH010000129.1:0-9745 GCA_048620455.1 Chloroflexota bacterium
CGCCCTTGCCCTAAAATCGCAGGGAGCATTGAAGCGTAGTGCAGTTTAGAGGAGAGCACATGAAAGGGCTTATTTTGAGCGGGGGCAAAGGCACGCGCCTGTACCCGCTGACTTACACCAGCGCCAAGCAACTGATTCCCGTGGCCAATAAGCCGATTCTGTTCCGCGTCATCGAGTCCATTCGCGACGCGGGCATCGAGGAGATCGGCATCGTCGTCGGCGATACGGCGGCGGAGGTGAAAGATGCCGTGGGCCGCGGCGGGCGCTGGGATGTGAAGATTACCTACATCCACCAGGAGGACCCGCTGGGGCTGGCCCACTGTGTGAAGATATCGCGCGATTTTCTGGGCGACGACCGTTTCGTGATGTTCCTGGGCGATAACGTCATCCAGGGCGGCATCAGCCCGCTTATCTCGGAGTTTGCCGGCAGCGATTGGAACAGCCAGATCGTGCTCACGCGCATCAAGCACCCGGAGCAGTACGGCGTGGCCGAGCTGGACGAGAGCGGGCGCATTCGCCGCCTGGTGGAGAAGCCCAAGGAGCCGCCCAGCGACCTGGCTCTGGTGGGCATCTATATGTTCGACCACACCATTCACGAGGCGGTGACCAAGATCAAGCCCAGTTGGCGCGGCGAGCTGGAAATCACGGACGCCATCCAGTGGCTGGTGGACAACGGGCGGCAGGTACACCCTTACGTGCATCGCGGCTGGTGGATCGACACCGGGCAGCCGGGTGACATGCTGGAGGCCAACGACCTGGTGCTGGAGGAGCTGAACTACCACATTGAGGGGTATGTGGACCGCGACAGCCAGGTGGGCCGCCGTGTGACAGTGGAGCGCGGCGCGGAGATTATTAACAGCGTGGTGCGCGGGCCGTCGATTATCGGCGAGAACACGCGCATCGTGAACAGTTACGTGGGACCCTTTACCAGCATTTACCACGACGTGCTGGTGGAAAACAGCGAAATCGAGCATTCGATGGTGCTGGAGCACAGCCGCATCGAGAACATAGACGCGCGCATCCAGGACAGCCTCATCGGCCGCGACGTGCAGATTGTGCGCTCGCCGATCAAGCCCAAGGCGTTGAAGCTGACGGTGGGCGATCACAGCAAGCTGGGCGTCCTGTAGAGCTGATATGCGTGCTCTGATACAAAGAGTCAGCCGGGCCAGCGTGACCGTCGATGGGGAGGTGGTGGGCACGATCCAGCAGGGATTCGTGGTGCTCCTGGGCGTGACCCACGAAGATGGGGAGCTGGAAGCGGAATGGATGGCCAACAAAGTGGCCGGTCTGCGCCTGTTTGAGGATGACGAGGGCAAGATGAACCTGTCGCTGAAGCAGGTGGGCGGCAGCGTGCTGGCCATCTCCCAGTTCACCCTGTACGCCGACGCCAGCAGAGGCCGCCGGCCCTCCTTCACCGGCGCCGCGCCGCCGGAGGTCGCCGAGCCGCTGGTGGATCGCTTTGTGGAACACCTGCGCCGGCGGGGTCTGATCGTGGCTACGGGCGTATTTGGCGCTTACATGGACGTAGAAATTCATAACGACGGCCCGGTTACCTTGATGATTGAGAAAGAAAGCGCCTGAGTTGTGCGGTTCCCCCTATGAAGAAGATTGCCATTTTTACGTTATTGTTGGCGCTAACCCTGCTGATTGCGGCGTGCGCGACTGAACCCGCGCCGGCGACCACCACGGCGACTGCCGGCAGCGCAGCAGCGGACGATACGGCGACGCCCCTGCCCACGGAGACGCCGGCGGCGACGCCCAGCGCCACGCCGTCAGCCAGCGCCGCGCCCGCAGAGACGGAGACGCCGCCAGGCGAGGCGCAGGCCACGCCCACGGTCGTGGACGCGCCGCTGCTGACCATGACGCCCTATCCGGGCCCCACGCCGACCGCCGCGCCGCTGAACGAGCCGGTGCCCCAGGCGCAGACGGGTGAGTACGAGTGCGGTGACTATCCTTGCTTTGACGACGCCGAGGCCTGGGAGGCGCGCATCCGGCTGCCCGAGGGATTCGTGGCGCGCTACTACGCGCAGGTGGAACCGCATCCCACCAGCCTGCAGTTCGGGCCCGACGGCCTGCTGTACGTGGCGCGGCAGGAGGGCGAGATTGTGACGGTGGACGACGCGGGCAACGTGCAACCGTACCTGGACGGCTTTTACCATCTGGTGTCTCTGGCCTTTCAGCCGGGCACGGAGCGCCTTTTCGCTGCCTCCCGGGCCGAAGGCAACGACGCGGCGATCATCTGGGTCGTCGAGGAGGGCCAGGCCACGCCGTTGTTCGACGATCTGCCCTGCTGTTACGGCGGCTGGCACCAGGCCAACGGCATCGCTTTTGGGCCGGACGGCTACGGCTACGTGGGGTTGGGCGCGCTGAGCGACCACGGCGAGAGCCAGCCGCTGCACCCTCTGGAAGCCACGGTGCTGCGCTTTGACCCCGGCGGCGAGGAGGTAGAAGTCTTTGCCAGCGGCTTGCGCAACACATTCGATATCACCTGGGACGGCGCGGGCCGGCTGTTCGGCTCGGACAACGGCCCGGACCACGGCCCGCCGGAGGAGTTTCACCTGATCGAACCCGGTGGGCATCACGGCTTCCCCTACTATGAGGGGTGTGAGAGCTGCCCCGAGGCGCCGGCGGATCTGGAGATCGTGGCGCCGGTTCAGCAGATGTTGGCGCGCAGCGCGCCGACGGGCGTGACCAGCTATCTGCACGAGCACTTTCCGGGCTACTACAATAACCTTTTCCTGACACTATGGAGCGCTTTCCCCGGCGCGCAAAAGGTGGTGCGCTTCGGCCCCGGCGGCGAGGGCATGACCGACTTCGCCACCGGCTTTGCCGCGCCGGTGGACGTGACGGTGGGGCCGGATGGCGCGCTGTTTGTGGCCGATTGGGCCACGGGGGTGATTTTTGAAATTCGCTATGAAGGGTAACCAGTGTAGTGGAACAGGTGGACCCTCTTGGTAAGCCAGGAGCCTACCGGGGATCCTTCGTTTCACTCAGGATGACACCGTTGGCCGTGCCCCTATCATGTAGCAAGTGTCATTCTGAGGCGGCAGCCGAAGAATCTGCGCCGGACCATTTCTATGATTGTGCTGGCTCCACACCACTTTTTCGAACCAGAATCAGGCTCCGCTATAATAGGGAACCATGAGTGAATTGATTGAACAGTTAGCAGAACGATATGAAAGCGTACAAAAGCGCATTGCCTGGGCGGCGGAGAGGGCGCAGCGCACGCCGGGCGAGATCACGCTGGTGGCGGTGACCAAGACGTTTCCCGCCGAGGTGGTAATCGCCGCCTACGAACTGGGGATGCGCCATTTTGGCGAGAATCGCGCCGGGGAGCTGGCGGAAAAGCGGTCGCAGGTGGAGGCGGAACTGGGGCCCAACTCGGGCATCACGTGGCACCTGATCGGTCCGCTGCAGAGCCGCAAGACGACGCTGGCTGCGGACAACGCCGATTACTTTCACGCGTTGGACCGCATCAAGATCGCCCGCCGGCTTTCCGACCGTTTGCAGGAGACGGGGCGCACGCTGCCCGTGTTGATCGAGGTCAACGTTTCCGGCGAGGAAAGCAAACACGGCTTTGACGCCACGCGCTGGGAAGAAGATGAACAGCAGCGCCGTCGTTTGCAGGAGGTGGCGCAGGACGTCGCCGGTCGCCCCGGCCTGGATCTGCGCGGCCTGATGACTATGGCCCCCTGGGACGCGGAGCCGGACGTGCTGCAGGGCGTCTTCCGCCGCACGCACGCGCTGGCCACGTGGCTGGAGCAGGTCGCGCCAGAAGCGCAGTGGACGGACCTGTCCATGGGTATGACCGACGACTTTGAGCTGGCCATCGAACAGGGGGCGACTCACGTGCGCGTGGGCCGCGCCATCTTTGGCCCGCGCCAATACTGAGCAGAAGGAACAGCACCATCATGGGAATCCTTATTACCCTTATCAATCTGATTTACTGGATCTTCTGGATCCTGATTCTGGCCCGCGTCATCCTTTCTTTTACGCAGATGAGCCCCTACCATCCCATTCGCCGCACGGTGTACGATCTGACCGAGCCCTTTCTGGAGCCGATCCGCCGCTTCCTGCCCCCGATGAGCGGCCTGGACTTCAGCCCGCTGATTGCGTTGTTGTTGCTGGAGGTGATCCGGCGGGTGTTGTTTGAGATTGTGAGATGACGGCGCACGGCAGTATGGTCGATAAATGTGATGGACTGTCGCGACGCGGGTCGGCGTGCAATAGACTCTTCGCTTCGCTCAGAGTGACACGCCGGAGCGAGTATTCTGCGGTCAGCCGTCCGCGGTCTGCGCTCCGTCCGTCGCCGTCCAGGGCAGCCGGATGCCGTAGGCGCGCAGCGTCTGGGGGTGCAGGAGCCAGGCCAGGCCCAATAGCGGCTGGACGAGGGGGAAGTAGCCGTAGTCCGCGCCGAAATGGCGCCAGACGGTGCCGCCGATCGTTTCGGGGATGATCAGGCTCAGCGTGCCTACGATGAGCGTGAGCAGCGTTTCCACGCCCAGGGCCGTCACCGAGAGTCGCCAGGCCCAGCGCTCCCGTTTGGCAAAGCCCACGCCGGCGATGATGTAGAGCGTGGCGGCGACGGCGGTCAGAGCCGGCCCCGTATAGTTGACGACGCCTTCCTTGAGCAGCAACTGGTACAGGGCGCGCGCTCCGGTGGATATAGCCAGTACGGGATAGGAGACTCCCAGTATGACGCCCACGACGCTGGCGAAGGTGGAGAGGGAATCGTCCTGCTGTTTCGGTGCGTGTTCGGTCATTTGTCCTACTTGAATTTATGGTCTGTTACGGTTGATTATGTGCTTGATACCCTGAGCGGAGAGAGTGCACGGTCCTGTTTGCCGACGATAGCGCGTGAGATCCTTCGGCTGCCGCCTCAGGATGACACATCCGGGACACGTTTGCGCAGCTGCCCGGCGTCACTCAGTCGAGGGGATGATAAGACGTTTCGAGGGCGGGGGCAACCTGGTTAGGCGTCGAAAATTGTGACCCAAAATATATCCTCCAAGCATATGCCTGACCCTTGCCGCTCTCTGCAGAAGCGGTTAGCATCCGCCTGTGTCTATTGGCGCAGTATGGCGTCACGGCTTGCTCCGCGAAACGGGAGTAGCCGATTTTACCGTGGCAACGGTCCTACGAGAGGAGTTCTTGTTGATGAAAGCGACCCTTATTTACAATACGAATGCGCGGGCGACGGAAAAGGTGTCCGAAGACAGCCTGCAGGACGCGTTACGGGACGCCGGCTACGAGCCGTTCTACCAGCCCACGGAGTCGGAGAGCGATCTGGACGGCGCGCTGGCCTCGTGCGACGGTGGGTTGGTGGTCACGGCCGGCGGGGACGGAACGGTGCGGGCGGTGGCTACGAGGCTGCTGGAGCGCGACGTTAGACTGTCGCTGATACCCCTTGGCACGGCTAATAACATCGCGCGCACGTTTGGCATCGACGGGGATCCCCACGACATCATCCACGCGCTGGCCGATCCCTTCGAGTGTGATTTCGACGTGGGCAAGGTCACGACGCCGTGGGGCGAGCACTACTTCCTGGAAGCGATGGGCTTTGGCTTCTACGCGGACACGCTGTCGGAGTACGGGCCAGACCAGCCCAAGAGCGTACTGCGCGCCATCGCTGCCTTTACCAAGACGCTGCCGGAATATGAGTCGAAACCGTTCGAACTGACGCTTGACGACGAGGATATTTCGGGCGACTACTTGCTGGTTGAAGTGCTGAATACAACCGCCTTTGGCCCGCGATTGCGGGTGGCGCCCAGGGCCGATACCGGCGATGGGCTGTTCGAAGTGATTCGCATTCGAGAGCAGGAACGGGACAACTTTTTCAGTTACGTGATGAGCATGGTGGCCGAAGAGCTGGATGAATTGCCCAGCGTCGAGGTTTCCCAGGGCAAGCGCCTGGAACTTGTCTGGAAGGGGTTTCCTCTGCACATTGACGGCGAGGTGCACCCCAACGTGCGTGAGCGACCCAGCGCGCGGCGGCGGAACGCGGCCTCGTGGGGAGCTACGGTGGTTGTGGAGGTGCTGCCCCAGGCGTTAAAATTCTGGTTGCCCCACGAACCTGTCTGAACGAATCAGCGGCGGGGATCGGAAATGTACAAGCACGAAACGGGAGAAGTTTGAGAGTGACCGACGTGGATCCGGAAGCACCTGACAGAGTGGCTGACGAACAACTGGAGAAAGCGCCGCCCGAGGTAGCGCAAGAGGTTGAGCGCGTAGGCGCGGTGATCACTGAAGAGGAAGCGCCGTCGCCAGGGCGCATGAAGATCGACCTTCACTGTCACACCGAAGCGTCCGCCGACTGTATCACGCCTCTGGAGCTATTTCCCGACCGCTGTCACGATCGCCAGATCCGGGTGCAGGCGGTCACGGACCACAATGAGATCTGGGGCGCGCAGGAACTGCAGGCGATGGTCGCCGCCGAAGGGTATCCCCTGACGGTGATTGTGGGCGAGGAAATCACGACCACGGAAGGGGAGATAATCGGGCTATTCCTGAAGGAAAGGATTGAAGCAGGGCTGACGCCGGAGGAATCGGTGGCGCGCATCCGCGAGCAGGGTGGCCTGGTGCTGCTCCCTCACGGCTTCGACCCGCTGAAGCGATTGCGCCTGAAACCGGATGCGCGTGCGCGTATTGCCGATGAAATCGACATCGTAGAAACGTTCAACGCTCGCATCTCGCGCCCGCGTTGGAATCGGGCGGCGGTCAGCTGGGCCGACGAACGCGACTTACTAATGAGCGCGGGGAGCGACGCTCACACATTGGCCGATGTGGGGGCCGCCTGGGTGGAGGTTCTCGCGCAACCGATCGGCACGCCGCAGCAGTTGATGGACGCGCTGGAAGGAGGGGTGCCGGTGGGCAAGTGGACCCATCCGGTGATCGCTTTTGGTTACAAGATCTACGACTGGATACGCAGCGTGCTGGTCTCCATGTACAAGCGCCTTGTTGGGAGACAGCGGCGCCGGTGAGGGCCGGCGCCGGGGGACCGGTGCTTACGGGTCGGGCGCCGGCGGCGGTTGCAACACAGTAACGTCCAGCACTGGCGCGACGTTAAAGCCTTCCGCCAGCAACTGCTGCTGGATGGCGTCTATGAGCGTTGCTCTTATCTCCTCGGAAGAGCGCTCGCTGTCTTCGCGGCGCTGAACATAGATGACGCCCAGCAGGGTTTCCTGGGAAAGGCGCGAAGGGCGCGTAAAGCGCATGTTTGTCTCGACCAGCTCGGCGGCATCGCTTTCATCGACCACCTGCTGCACGACCTCGACGGCGCGTTGAGCCCGAGTGGAGCGTTGCAGGGCGGGAGAAGAAGAAAACTGGTAGGCGAGAAGCAGCGCCAGACAGACGGCGGTAATAGCCAGCGAGAGATAAAAGACGCGCGATTTGCCGCGCTGGTAGCGGGAGCCGGATGGTCGCACACCGTAGGCGCGGAAGACGAGCGAGCCTGCAAGATTGATGCCCAGCAATTGCAGCAACAGGGTGAATGCGCCGTTGAAGGCTATGTTCCAACGCCCCAGGGCCGCGGCCATGCCCACGACCCCGGCCGGCGGCGCCAGCGAAGCGGCGATGAGCAGGCCCACGGCCGTGCCCGAAACGAGGCTGCTGTTGTCAGCCTGCACCAGGTTTAGGGCGCCGGCCGCGCCGGCAATGAGCGGCAGAAAGACCGCCACGGAAGATAGCTGGCTGATGGAGACCATGGTGGACGTCGGCGTCTGTTGCTGCAAGATAAAGCTGAGAGCGGCGGTAGCCAGGATGACGAAGGCCAGGGACACGAAGTAACGTAGAAGGCTGCGGCCCAACAGCGTCTGGTCCCCGGCGGCGGTGGCCAGGGCCGCATTCATGGCCGGGCCGGCGAAAGGCGCGATGAGCATCGCTGCCACCAGCAGAAAGATCGTGTTGGTAAAGAGGGCCACCCAGACGACGATGGCTGCTGCCAGCGCGTAGCCTAAGAAACCTTTCCAGGAGCCGATGCTCTGCAACCCATTGAACCACACTTCCATGGGGCTGCGCGGGCTGACGTCCCTGATCTGCGTTGACACCTGGGAATCGGGCGGCGACATGGGGAACACGCCGGCGGGCTGCAGTGTAATATGCAGGTCGTCGAGCGCGTCGAGGTCGTCGATAAATGGGCCGATCTGGTTGTTGGACAGGTGAAGAATGATTAACTCCCACACCTGGTCATCGCGGCGCGTTTCCAGGCGGGCCACGTTCTTAGGCCCGTACTGCGCTGCGAGATCAAGAACCTCGCGCCCTGTTCCCTGCGGCGCCTGAATCATTAGTTGGCGCACTATGGTCCTCCCGCCCCTATTCGGGCGCTGGCTGAGGGTTCTTGAGCAGCCGGATCAGTTCGTCGAGGCGGTTGCGGCGGTTGAGATAAAGCAGAAACGTGCGCGCCAGCTCCCGTTTGTTGCGGTGAGGCAGTTGCTCCCAGTCAACCTCAAGCTCGGTAGCCATGTCGCTAATCTCTTGCTGCGAGTAATGCGCCAGAAGATAGTGGCGTAGGACGGTGGGCGGCGACTCTACGCCCAGCTTCTCGCGGCGGGGAAGGCTCTCCTGTGGCACAGGAGTCAGTATACGTTCTACGGCCAACGCCAGCGCGCCCATTTTGCCCTCGCTCTCGGCCCGGGCCATCACACGCTGGATCGTCTGGGTCATCTCCTGTTGCGGCGCCAGAACGTCGTTTTCGTTTAATTCCAGGTCGAAGATCAGGTCGCGAACATCGTCTGGTCCCAGCCGCCGGTGTATCTGCTCGTAGAGCTCGCCACGGTCGACCACGGCATTACTCTCGGTTTTTGCGCCATGGGGTGAATCATTTTTTCCGGTGACGCTTTTATCCTGGGGCGTCACAAGGCGCGCGGTCTGCGCCACATCGCCGGCCATCTGCGGGCGCAGCAATCCCCATAGCCAGAGAGCTGCGCCGCCGAACAGCGCGCCGGAGAGAACGAAGTAAAAGAAACCCAGGTCGGCCTGCATCTCTTCCCGACCGAAAGTGCCCAGCACGGTATCCAGCAGAAAAGCGCTGCTGACCGTCAGCAGGCCGATGCCCCACACGAGGCGCGAGCCACGCAGGAACATGACCAGAAAGAAAATTACGACGAGGAGTTTTAAGATAAATATGAGAGCCATGCCAATCCTTTCACGTCTACAGACGATGCGCATCGCGTAAACGCCTTTCGACCTGGGGATTGTAGCACCCGACTCTCTAATGGCCAAAAGCGGTGTGCCAGACCTGCACCGCGTGGGTCGGTGGCCGTGCCGATGCTACAAATTCCACTTTTAAGGAGATTCATATCTGCCGTGAGCGGGTTTTTGCAGTACAATCAAAGGTGTGAAACACTTCCCAGATGAGAACTGGAGGTTCAATGGCAGACACGCATAACCAAGACTCGAACGTGCACGACGGCCTGCCGGAGCGCGCCCGCGATCCGGGTTTCTGGAAAGAAATCTGGCAGCAGATACGTCTTGTATTTTCTCTCATGCGTGATCCAGAGGTGCCCGCGTATTTGAAGTTGCTGCCGCTGGCAGCCATTCTGTACGTGCTCTTTCCTCTTGATTTTGCGCCCGACTTCTATCCGGTTCTGGGTCAGCTCGACGATCTGACGGCGCTGTTGGTGGGCGCCAAAGTGTTCATCGAAATGGCCCCGCCGCACGTAGTCGCCAGGCACCTGGACAAAATGCAGGCTGTCTATGAGGAAATTGACGAGGAAGACGACTTAAAGAATTCTATTATCGTGGAAGC
>JBMCFH010000130.1:0-9567 GCA_048620455.1 Chloroflexota bacterium
TTGTGGAAGATGCGTTCCAGGAAGTCACGATCCGGCGCGCCCTGTTGCTCGGCGTCAATCTTATACACGCGCCAGGCGGCCCAGGCATGTACAGGGGGATTGACGTCGCCAAAGGCCCACTCGTAGGCCGGCAGTTGGCCGTTGGGATGCATGTACCACACGCGGCACAGCAGTAGGAGCTGCTCTTTGGCAAATTGTGGGTCAATTCGGACCAGGGGAATGCAGTGAAAGGCCAGATCCCAGGCCGCATACCAGGGATATTCCCACTTATCAGGCATGGAGAGAATGTCGAAATTGTTGAGGTGGGTCCAGTCACTGTTGCGCCCGTGGCGACGTTCTGGCGGCGGCGCCGGTTGCCCTGGATCGCCGCGCAACCATTGGGCCACGTCGAAGTAGTACAGTTGCTTGGTCCACAACAACCCGGCCCAGGCCTGGCGCTGCACCTGTTTTTGCTCCTGGCTGACTCCCTCGGCGTGGATGGCCGCGTAAAACTCATCCGCTTCCTCGCGCCGCCGCTTGAACTGCGCCGGGAAGTTGGCGAAAGGCGCCTCGTGGCTCGCCGCGGAGAGGCGCAGGCGCACGACGGTGGTCTGGGCAGCGGGCACGTCGAGCGCGAGATGATAGGCCATCTTCGTACCTTTTTGCGCCGGGTTCACCGCCTCCGCTTCGCCCTCTATCACGGCGCGGTGCAAGGCGTCCTTGACGTATGGGCCGTGGTTAGGTGCGTTGAAAAGGCGCGCGTTGTTGGTCTCGTTCTCCGTGAAGAGGGCCGGCACCTCTTGATCGGCATACAGGAAAAAGGTGCCCAGGACAGGGTGCTGCGCTTCCACGACCTGCGGCCCAGCGGCGCGAAGCTGCGGTTTGTGGGGCACGTCGTCCATGGGCCCTGCCTCGTAGCCCCAACCCCACGTGTTGCGGAACCACAGGGTCGGCAGCAGGTGCAGCGGGGCCGCATCAGGTCCCCGGTTTGTTGCGCTGATGCGAATCAGAATGTCGTCGGGCGCGGCCTTGGCATATTCCACGAGAACGTCGAAGTAGCGATCGTGGTCGAAGACGCCCGTGTCCCATAGCTCATACTCAAAATCGTCGCCGCCGCGCCGCCCGTTTTCGTGCACGAGGTCTTCGTAGGGAAAGGGGGCTTGCGGATACTTGTAGAGCATTTTCATGTAACTGTGAGTGGGCGTGTTGTCCAGGTAGAAATAGACTTCCTTGACGTCCTCGCCATGGTTGCCTTGTGGCCCGCTGAGGCCGAAGAGGCGCTCTTTGAGGATGGCATCATGCCCGTTCCACAGCGCCAGGCCGAAGCAAAGATACTGGCGATCGTCGCAGATGCCTGCCAGCCCATCTTCGTTCCAGCGATAGGCGCGGCTGCGCGCATGATCGTGCGGGAAGTAATCCCAGGCCTCCCCGTGCGCGCTGTAATCTTCACGCACCGTGCCCCAGGCGCGCTCGCTCAGATAGGGACCCCACTTTTTCCAGGCAGCGTCTCCTGCCTCGTGTTGCGCCAGGCGCACGTGTTCGTTTGTGGTCTGTAGTGACATTAGATACCAACTACCTCAAGCTCCCGCTCGACTCCTACCTCTCGTTCGAAACCCACGGCATTCAACGCTTCTATCTGTCGCGCGGGCAAACGGGCGTCCAGCGCCGCGATGAAATTCTTGTAGACTTGCTGGATCTCCCAGATGATATTATCGGCGCCCAGAGACCACCACTCTTGTGGCGTAAAGTATGCCGATACTTCTGCTTCGTCGCCGGACCGTCCGTACCACTGAATCAGGTGGAGATTGTCGGACTGGGCCAGCCACAGCGCCAGCTCCAGGAGCGCGGGCTGAGCAGTTAGCAGTGCCTTGTTGTAAGCCTGGATCATGAGTTGAAAGACCGCTTGCTGAGCATCGTTGCCCAAAAAGAACTCCAGCCCGCCACTGCCAGCCCACGTACTGGCAAAAGCGGGCAGCGGCAGATCGTAGCTACGCTCAACTTTTTGCAGCGCCTCTTGCGGCGTGACAAAGGAGAGGCCGGCCTTGTGTACCTCTGCCGGCAGGGCTTCCAGAAATTCGAAGATACCGCTTTCCGGGCGGTGATGCTCGCCAAACGTCTCGAAATCCCAACCCAAAACGACGATATCGCCGCTGCTCTGGGCCAACCAGGAAGCATAGCGGTCGGCCGTGAGCGGCCACCCCTCCCACTCACGGTTCGAGAAGCGGTAGCCCACGTCGTCGCTGAGCTGGTAGTGGCGTGTGAACAAGGACATCTGTCCTTCGCCGTGGTGGTAGAGGTAGGTCGGCTGCCGCCAGTCCAGTACCCAGGGGCGACCATCCATGAAGGCAGCCTTGAACCCGGCCTGTTCCAGGGCGTGGTAAATGGTGTCGGACATCATCAATTCGGTGGTGTCGGCGACCCGAGGGCGCTGGCCAAAAATGGCTTCCAGGCGCTCTGCTGCATAGCGCATGCGGGCAATGAAGCGGGGAATATCCCACAGCAGCAAGAAACTGTGTGTCGGTTCTACAGCGACCAGCTCTACGTGCGGATGTTGCACCAGATCGATGAAGCGGTCCAGCAATGCTTCATCCCAACGTTGCGCCTGTTCGAGGAAAGAGAGTGAAAAGCCTATGGCCAGCTTCAAGCCGCGGTCGACGAGACGCTCAAATTCCTCCGTCGCCGGCCGGTAACAACTGTCAGCGACCTGGCGGAAGTACTTATCATTGAGATGGTCGTCAAAGAGATCGGCCTCTAGTTGCTTGGGGTCGGCCCCTGCGTCGAGGGACCGGGCCGGAAGCCGCAGGCGCCGCGGCTGGTGGACGACCGCGTAGATGAGCACATCCTGCACCTTTCGCTGCTCGTGGCGGTTGCTTTTCACGTTTGCTGCGACGCGGACGTTGCTGCGCTCGGCGACAAAGTGAATCTTGTCCATGAGTATCTCCTTGATACGATCCCAGGTGAAAGCGCTCGCCCGCTGCCGGGCCCGGCGACGCATGGCTTGCGAGCGTGCTCTGTCCGTTTTGAGCGCCAGAATCTGGGTGACGATTTCGGCAGGCGAGTCGGTATCCAGGGCAATCGCTCCCTGGTTATGACCCGTGTACTCCTCGCCTGTGTTGCCGGTGAAGGCCAGGCCGCCAGCGGCCATCGCTTCCAATCCCACCAGGCCAAACGGTTCGTGCCCGCTGTTGGCCAGTACGGCATCGGCGGCGCGGTAAAAGAGGCGCAGCATGTCCTGCGACATGAAGAAACGAAGGTTGTAGATGTCGGCCAGTGGCGCATCATGCAGCAGGGCAATGACCTCTTCTACTGTCTCTGGGTTGCCGTCCAGGTCTACGACGCTCAGCCCATGCTCGCGAGCGCGGGCCAACACTTCGGCGCCGTGCGGCTCCACGCCGCCGCGTAGTGGAAAGATAACCCGGAAACCGGATCGTTCGAGCTGTGCCGCCGCTTCGACGGCCATTAGCCAGCGTTTGGCGGGGTCGAACCGCCCGACTTTAAAGAGCATCACGCTATTTTCGTCGAAGCACAAGGCCCGGCGCAGGGACGCCACGCCATCGAGGTCTACAGGCTCCAGCAAATCCTCAGGGATGCCATTGGGAATCACCAGCGGATTGAGGCCCATCTGCCACATCAGGTGCTTCATATAGCGGCTAACGGTGGTCAATTGGACAGCCTCGTTCAGCCGCGCCCAGTCCACACGGTGAAAGGACATGGTGTTGTTGGCGTTCCAGAACAAAAGCGCCTGCTCGCGCAACTCCGCTTGCTTAAGGTGATCGTGCAACCGCGCAACAGCCTCCACTGTGTGCCATTCTTCGGCAAGCACCACCGGCAGGCGACCGGCTGCCAGCGCCGGTCCAATGATCTCTTCCATAATGAAAGGCGGCGCGGAACTGCTGAGGTCCCACAACTTCGCTTCCTCTGCGGCGTACACCCCGCCGGAATGGTGTGCGCTGATCCACTGGCACCAGCGGTGAAGCGTGAGGCGTCCCTCCATCCGTGTTTCTCGTCCAGGCGCTGCCGGGTCGCCGACGAACAGTAGATGAGTGTCGGCGCCGGCTGCCGCCAGGGCGCGGGAGAGATGAGTGACGCGCACACCGAGCCCGCCGGCCGAGGCATAGCGGTCAGGGCCCTCGAAGGAAAGGATACAGAACGTGATGTCCTCAGGCGTCAATTTCATGTCTTCAGCTTAGAGAGGCGCGACGAGGGATGCTGTGAGCCGGCCTACACATGTTTCACAAACCGGAGCCTGCGCAGCCCTAACTGCCCCGCCTGTTTTCTGTAGGGCGTACGTTAGCTTACGGAAGCAACAGGGCTGTGCGGGGATAATGATAATGATGGTTGATTAAGCGATCTCGGCCCGGATGGTCTCATTGGCCCACAGCCGCATCGTAACTGTTCAGCAACTGAATCGTTTCCGCAGAGGGTCCGCTTCTGGCCTACACTGTTTATTACATCGTTCTTTTATATCGGTCGTTTAGAGGTCTGAGACAGACAAGGAGACAATCATGAGTGTTTTAGGTGCAATCGTTGCCGGTGTCGTAGGCACAATTGTGATAACGATAGTCATGCGCATGGCGCCGCAGATGGGCATGCCCAAGATGGATATCGTGGGCATGTTGGGCTCGATGTTTAGTCCCGAAGGGAACCGTACCCTCGGCTGGGCCATGCACCTGATGATGGGTGTTGTATTTGCCCTGATCTATGCATTGCTGTGGGGTGCCGGCGTCGGCAACGTCGGCCTGCTGTGGGGCGCCATCTTTGGCGCCGCCCACTGGTTGGTCGCCGGAGCTATGATGGGGGGCATGGGTATGATGCACGCCGGTGTCAAAGCTGGCGCCATAGAGACTCCCGGCATGTTCATGCTGAACAACGGCGGCATGATGGCCTTTATGGGTGGTCTCATCGGTCACGTTATTTTTGGCCTCGTTGTGGCCCTGGTTTACGGTTTGTTTGTGTAAGGTTGTTTTATCCTCCTCCCTCCCAGGCCAGGCCGGTTGCTGGCTAAGCCACACCGGCCTGGTTCTGCAACCAGGTCATGCGCCGAAGACTTCGTTCAATAAGCACTAAGTGCAGTTGCACAATTTCATTGGGCTTCAGCAGGCAACAACTGATGTGCAACTGCCTAATAAGTACGCTTCACTGTGGATTCATTCCCGATGAATTTCTGTAAGCGTACTTAAGAAGGAAATGATTATGTTAAAGAAACAGGCTGTGAAAACACGCAACGTGGTCAAGGTCACCTTTGCCATTCAAAAGGAAGAACTCCCGGAAGGCATCGTGGTGGAAACGCTCAACCTGGTCGGCGAGTTTAACGATTGGGATGAAACGGCTGATCCCCTGACCTATCGTAAAAAGGATAAGGCTTACCGTATCACGCTAGAACTGGAGCCCGGGCACGAGTACCAGTTCCGCTATCTGATCAATGGCCAGCATTGGTGTAACGATTGGAAAGCAGACCAATACACACCTAATGAATTCGGCGCAGACAATTGTGTCGTCGTGACGCCGGAGATAGGTTGATGGACAAGCAATCCCTGACACAACAGGCCATCAATACGCTGCGCACCCTGGCTATGGACGCGGTGCAGGCAGCCAATTCTGGCCATCCCGGCACACCCATGGCCATGGCTCCCGTCGCCTATAACATCTGGCAGGAATTCCTCCGCTTCGATCCCCAGGATCCCATCTGGCCCAATCGCGACCGGTTCGTTCTATCCATCGGCCATGCCTCCACCTTGCTCTACGCGTTGTTGCACCTGACCGATGTGCGAGCTGTCAACCCCAAGTATGAAACTTTGGGCGAGCTGTCCGTTACTCTTGACGACATCAAGAAATTCCGGCAGCTTGACAGCCGCACGCCCGGCCATCCTGAATATCGTTGGACGTCGGGCATAGAGACGACGACCGGCCCGCTGGGGCAGGGCGTGGCTACCAGCGTGGGCATGGCCATTGCCAGCCGCTGGATGGGCTCCTACTTCAACCGCCCCGGCTTTCAGATGTTTGATTACGACGTCTACGCCCTCGCCGGCGACGGCGACATGATGGAGGGCGTTGCCAGCGAAGCTGCCTCCCTGGCCGGACATCTACGCCTGTCCAACTTGTCCTGGGTATACGACAACAACAAAATCACCATCGAAGGACACACTGCCTGGACATTCAGCGAGGATGTCGCCACCCGTTTCCTGGGCTATGGTTGGAACGTGCTGCGTGTGGGTGATGCCAATGACCAGGAGACGCTGACTCGCGCCTTTCAGACGTTCAAGGACACGCCGGATCGACCCACGCTGATCATCGTTGACAGCCACATTGCCTACGGCGCGCCCAACAAGCAGGATACACACGGCGCGCATGGAGAACCTCTGGGCGAGGAGGAAATCCGGCTGACAAAGCGTAACTATGGATGGCCGGAAGATGCAACATTTCTCGTCCCGGACGAGGTGCGGCAGCATTTCGCGGCGGGAATTGGGGCGCGGGGCAAGACACTGCGCGACGCCTGGTTTGACAGATTTGAAGCCTACAAGGTTGAGTACCCTGAGGTTGCCGACCACCTCTACCGCATGCAGCATCGCCAGCTGCCGCCAGGTTGGGACAAGGATTTGCCCAGCTTCCCGCCCGATGCCCAGGGCGAGGCCAGCCGCAACAGTTCGGGGAAGGTTCTCAATGTCCTGGCGCAGAATGTGCCCTGGCTGATTGGCGGCGCGGCCGACCTGGCGCCATCGACCAAGACGCGCTTAACGTTTGAGGACGCCGGGGATTTCACGGCTACTTCTCCGGGTGGCCGCAACTTCCATTTTGGCATCCGCGAGCACGCCATGGGCGCGATTTTGAACGGGCTATCGCTGAGCAAGATCCGGCCGTTTGGCGCCGGTTTCCTCATCTTCAGTGACTATAGCCGCGCCGCCATTCGCCTTAGTGCGCTGATGGAACTGCCCGTCATCCACATCTTCACCCACGACTCTATCGGCGTCGGCGAAGACGGGCCGACGCATCAGCCTGTGGAACATCTGGCCTCTCTGCGGGCAATTCCCGGCCTGATCGACATGCGCCCGGCCGATGCCAACGAGGTGGTAGAAGCGTGGCGCGTCATCATGCAGTTGCGGCACGAGCCGGTGGCCCTCATTCTCAGCCGCCAGAATTTACCTACTCTGGACCGCAGCAAATACGCCTCAGCCGCGGGAGTGGCGAAGGGTGCCTACGTTCTGGCCGACGCAGCAAATGGCCAGCCTGAGGTCATTCTTATGGGCACAGGCAGCGAAGTGCAATTGTGCCTCGCCGCCTATGAGCAGTTAACCGCCGAGGGCATTCAAGCCCGCGTGATCAGCATGCCTTCCTGGCAACTGTTCGAGAAGCAAGACCAGGCATACAAAGACAGCGTTTTACCCCCCGAGGTGAGCGCCCGCGTCTCAGTCGAGCAGGCGTCCACGCTGGGCTGGGCGCGCTACGTGGGATTGAAGGGATGTAGCATCGGCATGGAGACATTCGGCGCATCGGCTCCGCTACAGGCGTTGCAAGAGAAATTTGGTTTCACCCCAGACCGCGTGGCAGGCGCCGCGCGGGAACAGTTAGAAAGGAAGGAACTTTAATTATGACAAAACTAAACGATTTGACCCAACTCGGACAATCCATCTGGTACGACAACATCCGCCGTGCCTTAATCGAATCCGGCGATCTGCAGGAACTCTTCGAGGCCGGCGTGCGCGGCGTTACTTCCAATCCCAGCATCTTCGAAAAAGCGATCACCGGGAGCACGGATTATGACGAGCACCTGCAGCAGCTCGTCGCTGAGGGAAAGACAGTCCAGGAGATTTACGAGGCGCTGGTTCTACAAGACATTCAGCGCGCTGCCGACCTGGCGCGTCCGATTTATGAAGAAAGTGACGGACTGGATGGGTACGTGAGCCTAGAGGTCAATCCGACCCTGGCCCATGACACGGAGGCCACCATTGCCGAGGCCCGCCGGCTATATGCCCGTCTCGACCGACCCAACGTGATGATTAAGGTACCCGCAACGGAGGCCGGGATACCGGCGATAAGAACGCTGACCGCCGATGGCATCAACGTCAACGTGACGCTGCTTTTCGCCGTAGACAATTATGAGCAGGTGGCGAACGCTTATATTCAGGGATTGGAGGCGCGGGCCGCCCGCGGTGACGACGTAAGCAACGTGGCGTCCGTGGCCTCATTCTTCGTCAGCCGAATCGATGTGCGGGTGGATGAGAAGTTGGCAGCGATCGATAACCGCACTATCCAGGGCAAAGTGGCCATCGCCAATGCCCGGGTGGCCTACGAGCGCTTCGGCCGCATTTTCAGCGGCCGGCGCTGGCAACGACTGGCTGCAAAGGGCGCCAGCGTGCAGCGTGTCCTGTGGGCCAGCACCAGCACCAAGAATCCTGATTTTCCCGATACGCTTTACGTCGATGCCCTGATCGGGCCACACACTGTCAATACGCTGCCGCCCGCGACGTTAGACGCTTTCCGCGACCATGGTACTGTGGCGCGGACGCTGGACGCAAACCTGCCGGAAGCACATGAAAAGTTACGCCAGCTGGAGACGCTGGATATCGATCTCGATCAGATCACGGCGGAGCTTCAGGAAGATGGCGTACAGGCGTTTGCCGATTCCTTTAATTCGTTACTGGCGGCCATCGCCGAGAAATGCGAACGTTTGCAAGCCGCTCCTGAGCCTGTCAGGGCTGCAGATGGGGCGCCGGCATAGATGGCTGAAGAACTTCATAGCCCGGTAGAGGTTTCCGAGCGACCTCCGGGAATCCTGAAGGAACTACCATGATCGAGGCCATGATTTTCGATCTGGACGGCACATTGGTGCAGACAGAGAAGCTAAAAGCGCTTTCCTACGCCAGGGCTGCTGTGCAACTATGTCCTGACAACATCAGCGAAGAAGAAGTCGTAGAAGCGTTCAAGGACGTTGTGGGCAAGTCGCGTCGCGAGGTGGCAACGGCGCTGGTGGAGCGTTTTGGCCTGGAACAGGCAGCGCGCCGGCATATGGACGAATTTGGCGTAAAAACCGCCTGGCAGGCCTATGTTCAGGTGCGATTATGCTACTACCAGGAATTGCTGGGCGACGCAGATATGTTGCGAAACAACCAGTGGCCGCACAATCGCCGGTTGCTGGAAGAAGCGCGCCGCGCCGGTTGCAAGACAGCCCTGGCTACGATGTCCCGCTGCCAGCAGGTGAACCGCATCCTGGACGCGCTCGGCCTTCACGATGCGTTTGACTTCGTGGCCACGCGGGACGACGTGGAAAATGGCAAGCCGGACCCAGAAATCTATTTGCTGGCAGCGCAGGAATTGGGCGTCTCGCCCGCGGACTGTCTGGTGGTTGAGGATACGCCGGCCGGTGTGCAGGCGGCGCTTAACGCCGGCATGCAGGTTGTGGCCGTCAGCACCCCTTTCACCCGGCTCAGACTCCATGAGGCAAGCTTCTTGCCAGGCGTGGAAATCGTGGACGACCCGGAGACGCTACCGGCGGTGGTTGCGCAGATTATGGAACGGCACAGGAACGGTGAATAACGCAACAAGTGAGGAAACAACAGATATGGATATGGCAATGATCGGGTTAGGCAAGAT
>JBMCFH010000131.1:0-9285 GCA_048620455.1 Chloroflexota bacterium
CCACCTGCGCCACGGACCATCCCGCCAGCCACAACAGGTTGCCCACGAGCCAGGCAACGGCGCCCAGGCCCATGGTGGCGTTCGCCGCGTTCGGTTGCATACGATAGATAACAATAAACAGGACGCAAAGGCCCAGAGCGCCCAACACGATCAGACCCTGCCCCACGAACAAGGGCAGCGCCGTGAGCAGGGCCAGTCCGCCCAGGCCCGCGAAGAGGGGCGCCAGATAGTAGAACAGCGTGCCTCGTTCGCGCCCGGCGCCGGCGGCAGCCAGACGATTCTGACGCAACGCCACCGCCCGTTCCAGGCTGATCAACGCGCCCAGAAAACCGGAGACCATAAACGCGCCATGATGGCCTGCCGGCAGAAAAGGGATGGAGGGCAGTTGCCAGCCCAGACGCACCAGCCCGGCCCACAGCGCAGCGAACAACGAAATGGCAGCCAGGGCCATCAGGGGAAAACGCGCCTTTGCCGGCGACTGTCCTTCCATTCTTCCTATCTCCTGTCCGTAAACCTCCGGGAGGCTTGCACATGGCCTCTCACCTGCGACGTTACTGCCGAGCCTCCCGGAGGTTGGTTCCTGATCTTATGACAGAGTGTCAGGATTGCCCGTTACGGCCGATGCGCACACGCCAGGTCAACGGTCCTTGTTCTTCATACTCCCAGCTAAACTGGCCCGTCCGTTCCGCCTGGAACTGGTAGTAAAGGGGCTTCGGATCGTGGTCGTTGACCAGCAAAAAACTCTCGCCCTGATCCAGGCCATCAAAAGTATCGAAAATCAGCGGATGGCGTTCCCGCGGCGCAATATTGCGCACGTCGATAACTGAATCTTGCAGCTTCTCACTCATTACCCTTGTAACCTCCATTCGATTAACCTCCAGAGGGTCTGGGCCCGCCGAAGGTTAACTTCTAAGCTTCTGTACTGTCGTCTCCCCACACGATCTGGTAAGGGAGTGCGATAGCATCGACCGGGCAAACAGCCTCACAATACGCACTATAATTGCACGCCTGAGGGTTGGCCACGACAGCCAGATCTCCCTCCATTGCCAGCGCCTGTGTGGGACAGGCGACAACACAGTCACCGCATCCTGTGCACAGGTCCGGATCAATCTGAGGGAGCCACATTTCTTCATTCATATCGCTTTACCTTTACCACTTATGTTACTGTCACCGCTGTTCATGAGCGGGACGCCCCCCGTTCTGGACGGCGTCCCGCATAGGAGACGTCGCCCCGGGGGGCGACCACAATTGATGACCGTGTTATTCCTCGTAGTCCAGGGCGTCATAACCAGGCCCTATGGCGAAGAAATCGTAGTTGGGAATGATATCTTCGGTCAGGTCCAGCACTTCGCCGCCTTCGAGTTGCTTGGCGTTCAACAGCTTGACAGGATGGCCGTCGACCTCGCCCTCAAAGGGCTGGCCGTCGGGCAACAACTCTTTCGAGTTGTTGATCCATTGCCCCGATCGCGCTTCATACTCAAACGGCACTTCTTCCTCAGGGAAGATAGCCTCGTACGGGCACTCCGGAACGCAGGCGCCACAATCGATGCATGTGTCGGGATCGATATAAAGCCAGGGCCACTCCTCTTCAGGATGGCCCAGGACCATACATTCGACCGGACATACGTCGATGCAAGCTGTATCACGCAAACACAGTCTGGTGATAATGTAGGTCATCACACGCTCCTTCGACGTCCGGGCGCCTGCGGGCGGCGCCACCCTCAGCGCCGGCGTCGTCTGAACAACGGTGCGCGGCTCAGGCGTTGGCGGGCCAACAGGGTCGGCTCCAAACGCAAGCGCCTGCACCGTCCAGACTATAGACGCCGGGCGGCCCACTTGCCTTGATCTAGATCAAGTTCCGCTCACAGCATCGCAATCTCGCGCAACAGATCGCCTTTGCGGATGACGATGCGATGCCTGTCAAAGGAAATGGCCCCCGCTTCCTCCAGCGTGCGCAACGCGCGGCTCACCGTCTCCGGCGACGTCGCCAGATGGGTGGCAATCAGTGCCCGCGTAATGGCCGGGCCGGAGAGCGAGGGATTCTGCGCCTGCTCCAACAAAAAGCGGGCCAGCCGTCCCGTCACGGAGCGCAGCGCCAGATCTTCAATCTGCACCACCAGGCGCCGGACGCGGCGCGTCAGGCCGCGAACGACGGCCAGCGCCAGCTCATGGTCCGCCTGCAACGCTTCCTGGAGGACGGCCGTGGGCACCACCCACAACAAGGCATCTGTCAGCGTCATGGCGCTGGCGACATTGGGTGACCCATCCAGCGCCGGGATATCATTAAACGTGTCCCCCGGCCCCAACAGGTGCAACACGTGCTCGCGCCCCTCCGCCGTGATCTTATAGACCTTCACCCGCCCCTGCTCGATCAGCCACAAACCGGCCGACGGCTCGCCTTCCAAAAACAGCACCTCATCCGCGCTCAAACGGCGCTGCACCGCCTGCTGTGCCAGCGGCGTCAATCTGTCTGCAGCGACAGAGGAAAAATAAGGTTGCTCTTGCAAAAAGGCCGGGATGGAGAATTCTTTGACGTTCATTCCCCATCTACTGCCGCCGGCGGTGTTCCACCATCATGCAGGCGTCCATCACCACGTCCAACCCCGCGGCCTGCGCCTGTTCCGCCGCGCCATGATTTACGATTCCCGCCTGCATCCACACCGCGTCAGCGCCGATCTCAATGGCCTGCGCCACAAACGGCGGCACCGCTTCGCTGCGGCGGAACAAGAGCACCAGATCGACGTCGTGCGGCACGTCGGTCAATTCTGCATACGCCTTCTCGCCGAGCGCCTCATCCAGATGAGGATTGACGGGAATAATGCGATACCCCTCTCGTTGCAGGTAGGCCGGCACATAGTAGCCCGCCCGCGACTGCTTCGACGACAACCCTACCACAGCAATCGTCTTCGTGTTGTCCAGAATGCGCTCGATGACCTGCTCTTTACGCTCTTGGTCCATTACCCCTTCTCGATTTAACCTATTCGGTCAACCTGACCGGCCGTGGGCTCCGCTCAGCAAAACCAATCTTCAGTCAGGCGCGGCGGGGGCAAATCCGGGATCGCCGGCGCCGTCCACGTGGGCGCCTCGCGGCCCGCTACTTCATAGGCCGCGCGCTCCACAGCCGCAAAACCGGCGTAGGCGTCGCCGCCGCCCTTGACCTCCGCCAGAGCCGCCACCTCTCGTTGCAGCTCGTCCATTCTCGGATCGGGATGGCGCCACCGGTAGGTGAAATTCTCCTGATCCAGCGGACCCAACCATTGCGAGACGTCTGCATGATCCAGTAGCGCGCTTCGCGGCGGCACCAACAGGCGAATCGAAAGCTGCACCAACGGCACGTGCGAAATCAGCTTTCGCTGCCGGATCCAGCGCAGCATATGCAGATAATCGTCCAGCGTGGTCCACGGCGTAAACGGCAACCACGTCGGTTGCACGTGAAGGTCCGCCTCGTTCAGGATGCGCAGCGCCTCATCCATGTCTGCCAGCGTGTGACCCTTCTGCAACCGTTCAAGGACAAAGTCGCTGGTCGATTCAAAGGCCGACACCACAAAGCGCGCCCCGGCCTGGTGCAAGGAGCCGAAGAGCTGGCGTCGCTCCAGAATATGCTCCACCTTCGTCGTAAAATCAAACGTGACGTCCGGGAATTCGTCGTGCAGCGCCTGGGCCACCTTCAGGGCGTGGCCCGGCCCATTCAGGAAATCGGGATCGCCGAAGGTAATGTGCCGCGCGCCGGCGGCGACCTGTTGCCGCACGTCAGCCATCACCGTTTCCAGCGGCGTCACAAAGAAACGCCCCCCGTAAACCGGCACCACCGGGCAGTGCCGGCACGTGTGCAGACACCCGCGGCTGGCTTCCACGTATCCGGCGGGCACAGCCGTGCCGTCGTACATATAGTGAGCGTAGTTGCTCAACGCCGGCAATCCGTGGCGGTCGGGCACGGGAAAGCGCAGCCGCTGCAGATATGCTTCTTCCTCCCGGCCGGGCGTGGAAACGCCCGGCACGTCTTCTGCCTTTCGGCCCGCCGCCAGCGCCGCTACCAGCTTACGCAGCGGCTCTTCGTACTCGCCGGCGATAACCGAGTCCGCCAGTGGTCTCTGGCCATTCTCGGCGTGCTGCAGGTAGCCGGCGTTGAGCATGGCGTAGAGGCCGAAGAAGCAAACGTGCGCCTCCGGATTCAGGGTGCGCACCTGCTTGGCGGCCTGCACCCCCAGGCGCATCGCCGTGTGCATGGGCACAGCCACGCCTACAAAATCAGCCTCGCCCACGGCGCCGAGCACCGCTTCCTCATCCAGCGAAGACACGGCCAGATCACAGACCGTCACCTGGCGCCCATCCTGTCGCAAGAAGGCAGCCGGCCAGGCCAGGCTCAACGGCTGGTGTCCCAACTCGTAACAGGCAAGTAGTAAAACCTTATACATAGGACTCAGTATAGCAACGCTACAGGCGCTTCGCGAACAATATCCCCTCATCTGCCGGTTTCTCAGGCTGACTATAACAAGAAACTTACGCATTCTTGCTACGCTTTTCAATGAGAAGCTGAAGACATAGGAGTACGATAGCGATAACACCCGTTAGCGGTTTGCTCGCCACATCGCACGACTTCTCAGGCGGTACTATCTAAGATTCAACTCGGAAATGGAGGGCATACATGTTAGGCAACGGAGTTCGCATCGGCCGGCTCTTCGGCATTAAAATCACCGTGGACTGGAGTTGGCTCTTCATCTTCCTGTTGGTGACCTGGAATCTGGTCGTCGCCTTCGGCGACTGGCACCCTGAGTGGAGCCTGGCGCTCTCTGTGGGTACCGGCATCATCGCCTCACTCCTGTTCTTCGGCTCCGTCCTGGCCCACGAGCTGGCCCACTCCCTGATGGCCATCGCCCAGGATCTGCCGGTGCGCAGCATTACGCTGTTCCTCTTTGGCGGCGTTTCTAACATCGAGCGCGAGCCCCCGTCGGCGCGGGCCGAGTTCCTCATCGCCATTGTGGGACCGATCACCAGCGTCGTTTTGGGCGGCATTTTCCTGGCGCTGGCTGCCGTCAGCGGCGCAAACGTTCTGACGGCAACGACCGATGCCACCGAACTACTGGCCAACCTGAACCCGCTGACGACCCTCCTGGTGTGGTTAGGGCCCATCAACATTTTGCTGGGCGTCTTTAACATGATTCCCGGCTTCCCCCTGGACGGCGGGCGCGTGTTGCGCTCCATCCTATGGGCCATCACCAACAGCCTGCAACAGGCCACTCGCTGGGCCTCCTACGTGGGGCAGGGTATCGCCTGGTTGCTGATCATCACCGGCATTGCCATGGCCTTCGGCGCGGAAGTGCCCTTCTTCGGCACGGGTCTGGTCGGCGGATTATGGCTGGCTTTCATCGGCTGGTTCCTCAACAATGCCGCGTCGCAGAGCTACCGCCAGGTCGTCGTGCAAAACCTGCTGGAAGACGTTCCCGTGGGCAACATCATGCGCCGCGAGCCGCCCATCGTCGCTCCCAGTAGCTCCGTCAGTAGCCTGGTACACGACCGCGTCATGGGCACCGACGAACACGCGTTTCCGGTCATAGACAACGGTCGTCTGGTGGGTCTCGTCTGCCTGCACGACGTGCGCGGCGTTGCTCGTGACCGCTGGGAGAGCACGCGCATTGCCGAAATTATGACGCCGCGCGAAAAACTGCAGATCACCTCTCCCGAAGAAGAAGCCGATGAAGCGCTCAACAAAATGCAGCGGGGCGATCATCGCCAGCTTCCGGTGCTGGAGCACGACAGCCTGGTTGGCATGCTGCGGCGGCGCGACGTCATGCGCTGGCTCCAGCTCCAATCGGGCGGCGACGATATGCTCTAGGTAACGCAGGTGGGCGCTTCCGCCCGGAGAGACGATAATTACCGGGAGCGCATTTGAGATAGCATCAGCACAAAGCAGCAAAGCGGGCTACGTCAATGAGTGAGGAATTTTATACCAGACGGCGCGAAGCCATGGTCGAGCGGCAAATCAAGAGGCGGGGCATTCGCGATGCCGCCATCCTGGAAGCAATGCGCCAGGTGCCTCGCGAGGCCTTCGTCCTTGACGAATACAGAGAAGCAGCCTACGACGATACGCCCCTACCCATTCCCGCGGACCAGACGATTTCGCAACCCTACGTCGTGGCGCTCATGATCCGCGCCCTACAACTGCAGCCGGAAGAAAAGGTGCTGGAAGTCGGATCTGGGTCAGGCTATGCCGCCGCCATTCTCAGTCGCATCGTCGCCGAAGTGCACGCCATCGAGCGACATCTGGAGCTGGTACAATACGCGCGCAGGCGTTTGCAGGAACTGGGATACGACAACGTACACGTGCACCATGGCGACGGTACCCGCGGCTGGCCCGCCGCTGCTCCCTACGATGCCATCATGGTCTCGGCCAGTGGCCCCAGGGTGCCGCACACATTGGAAGAGCAGCTGGCGATCGGCGGACGCCTGGTCATGCCCATCGGACGCTCCCGCGGGCTGCAGAGCCTGATCCGCCTGACTCGTCTCGGCGAAGACGACTATCGCGAAAAGGACCTTGGCGGCGTGCGCTTCGTGCCCCTCATTGGCGAAGAAGGCTGGTAACTGATACCATATTTGCGTTTCTCTCAAGCAATGCCAGGTTGATCCGTTTCCCCTGGTCGATTTGTGGCGTCGCCACGCCATCGCACCGCAGCAACCAGCACCGAGGAGAATGGCGCTGTGACCTCCCAAGTCCGTGGGACCAGCGTTCCGCCCAGACAATCCTCTCGCAAAGAGCATAGCAGGAGCATTCTCCTGGCAATGCTCATCTTGCTCATTGCCGGCGGCTGGGTATGGTTCACAGCCACAACCACAGACAACGTCCACTTAGCCCGCGCGGCTGAGGCCGACGGCGGCGCCTGGCGGGAACAGTTCAAAGCAACCGCCGCCGACGCCGGTGCCGGCTACTATTTTGGCACTGCCGTGGCTATCGACGGCAACACCGCGCTGATCGGCGCCTGGGGCGACGAGGGCAGCAGTGGACTGCTGCACCAGGACACCGGCGCAGCCTTCATTTTTGAGCGTAGCACTCCCGACAGCAACGACTGGCAGCAAGTGGCCAAACTCACCGCCTCGGACGCGCAGGCTGCAGATAATTTTGGTACTTCTGTGGCTCTGGATGGCGACGTAGCTCTGGTCGGAGCTCACCAGGAAGATGGCGGGCCCGGCGATCCGTTGCCCAATGCCGGCGCCGTTTACGTCTACCAGCGCGATCACGGCGCACCAGACGCCTGGGGTGAGGTAGCCAAATTGACCCCGGGCGATACAGCCGCCGGCGATTCCTTCGGATACTCACTGGCCCTGGACAACGACACGGCCCTGATCGGAGCCTGGTTAAAAGACAAAGATAGTGATCTGGTAGCAACAGGTGCGGCCTACATCTTCCGGCGCGATCACGGGGGTCCGGATGCCTGGGGACAGGCGGCAAAATTCACCGGGGCCCAACGGTACGGTCACTTTGGCGGGAGTGTGGCCCTCGACGGACACACGGCTCTTATCACCGCCGACAACGAAGACGAAGGTAATGGCGCAGGCTATATTTTCCAAAACAACCCTGATGAGTTAACCATCTGGGAACAAGTTGCTCGGGTTACACCTGATCCCTCTGGCGGCAACGCCAGGTTTGGCATGGGGGCGGCTCTGGACGGTGACACAGCCCTGCTCGGCGCCTATAATGACAGCGAAGGCGCGAACAATGCCGGCGCCGCCTACATTTTCCAACGCGATTGGGGCGGCGCCGGCGCCTGGGGCCAGGTCGCCAGGTTAATCGCCAACGACGCGCAGTCCGAAGACTGGTTCGGTATGGACGTCGCCCTGGACCAGGATCTGGCTCTCGTCGGCGCTTATCGGGAAGATGGAGAGGGGCCGTACGACCCACACCGTGATTTTGGTGCAGCGTACGTCTTCCGGCGCGACCAGGACGGGCCAGACGCCTGGGGTCAGACGGCGAAGTTAACCGCCGCCGATGCGACCACCGACGCCCGCTTCGGCTGGGCCGTCGCGTTGCACGGCGACACCGTTCTGATCGGCGCCGAACGCGCCGGCGACGGGCAGGGCGCGGCCTACTGGTTCCAGCCGTCCCAGAACGCAAATTTGAGTCTTACGAAGACCGCCTTGCCAACCACTCCGCTCTTGCCGGGCCAACCGCTAACTTACACAGTGCAATTCACCAACGCCGGCAACGATGTGGCTACGGGCGTGGTCATTACCGACGCGATGCCCGGGCCGGTGACCAACGTCAGCTATCTCAGTAGCGGCGTACCTCTCACCAACACGGCGACGTCGCCCCACCTCAGTTGGGCCGTAGCCGATCTGGCCCCGGGCGCGGGCGGCACAATCACCCTGACCGGCGCCGTCAGTCCCCTGCTGTCCGCCGGCGCCGTGCTGACCAACGTTGCCGGCATCAGCAGCACCGCTGCCGAGGAACTCGATGACAACAGCGACAGCGCCGCACTCACCGTCTCCGTGCCGCGCGTGTCCTTTGACGCCGCCAACTACACAGTGGCTGAGGACACCGCGCAGGGCGCGGCGACGATCACCGTTACCCTGGATGCGCCCAACCCGTTCGCCCCTGTCACCGTTCCCTATCAAACTGAGGACGGAACCGCCGTCGCCGGTCACGATTACGTCGCCAGCGCCGGGGAGGTCACGATTGCGGCGGGACAATCGACGGACTCCTTCAGGGTACCCATCATCGACAACGTCGTCGCCGGCGACGATCGCTATCTGTGGCTGACGCTCGGCGATGCGCAGGGCGCGATGCCCGGCGACACAACCCGCGCATCTCTGACCATCGTGCAGGATGATCACGCCGCGATCTCCGTCCGGCCCACGGAACTGGTGGTCGGCGAAGGCCTGAGCGCCGCTTCCTATACGCTCAAATTGGAAACCGAACCAACAGATACTGTCACCGTGACTGTTCTCGCCGATTCCCAGCTCAAGGCCACTCCCGACCGGCTGGAATTCGACATCACGAACTGGCACGTGAATCAGAGCGTCAGGGTCACGACGGTGGACGACGGCGAGGCGGAAGGCGCGCACAGTGGACAGATCACGCATCTATCCACGAGCCGCGATCCTGAATACGATGAACTGGACATCCCCGGCGTGACGGTGTTCATTGACGACAATGATTATTATCACGCCTACCTCCCGCTCATCCAATCTGGGCCTTAGCGCTACCCCCCATAAACTTGGAACCATAAATCTATTGGCGTGCTACAATAGGGGCCAGCAGTTAGCCTATCGTCCATTTCCGCCGGCCGTGCA
>JBMCFH010000132.1:0-9210 GCA_048620455.1 Chloroflexota bacterium
TCTTGCTGGCGGCCCTGCCCTTCGTCGTCGGTCTCTTCTATGGGCAAGCGCCGGGCGGTGTGCTGGCCAATGAGGCCGGCAACGCCAGATTCATCATGGGGCTGATGATTGAAGTATTCATCCTGGCCGTGTTCGCCATCAGTTATGATCTGATCCTGGGCATTACGGGCCTGCTTTCTCTGGGCCACGCCATGTTCTTTGCGGTGGGCGCCTATCTGACGGGCATCATGCTGAAGAGTTTCGGGTGGGGGCTGCCGGCGACCATCGGCGTCGTGATCGTCGCCGGGGTGCTACAAGCCCTGTTGTTTGGCATCGTGTTGCCCCGCGTGCGCGGTATTACCTTTGCCCTGGTGACGCTGGGCTTCGCCTCCGTTTTCGACATTGTGATCAAGACACGGGAGCTGGCGGATTACACCGGCGCTGACGTGGGGTTGCAGGGCATCCCGCGCCCCGACTATCTCAATCCCAACGACCGCATTCAGTTCTACTTTGTGGCCCTGGCCTTTGCCTTAATCGTCTATCTCCTCTACCGGCGCTTCGTCGACTCCCCCACGGGCCGCGTGTGCATCGCCATCCGTGAAAACGAAGATCGGGCGCAGATGCTTGGCTATAATACCTTTTACTTCAAACTGGCGGCGCTGACCGTATCCGCGGTGACGGCCGGTCTCGCGGGCACGTTACAGGCCCTGTACCGGCCCATCGTCAGCCCGGAAATTGCCAGCGTGTTCTTTACGGTGGACGGTTTGTTGATGATTTTGATCGGGGGCATGGGTACGCTGAGCGGGGCCATGGTTGGCGCCGGCGTTTTCCGCCTGATGGATTTCTATCTGGACCGCTGGTTCGGCGAGAGCGGCACGTTGCTGCTCGGCGCGTTCTATGTGGCTCTGGTTCTGTTCGTGCCCTACGGTATCGTGGGCGCCTGGCGGGCCAGGAAGCAGACGGTGCAGAGGTGGCGCGAGCGGCTGGGCGACTTCTTCACTGGCGAGAAGCGCGAGGAAGTGGGCGCTTCGCTGGAGTAAAAACGCGTGGCAGGTAACGAAGTCAAGAAACCTTAAATACAGGAGGCAATTCTCTCGCTTTCGGTAGGCGACATGCCGCGGGTTCGAACGACATACTGAGGAATCTCAGACGGCACGTCATGCGCCAGATCTGCTTGCTCGGCGCTATCCGCATCACTGTTTCGATTGGCATGTCTGAGGCTCGCAAGGCGTATAATAGCTGCGCCAGAAGGTTCGCCTGGAGCAGCGGATGCAGCGCGGGTGCGAGATATGGAAATCTCGGCTACGAGGAGACGAACTGCTCCCGTAGCTCTCGCTTCAAAATCTTCCCCGCGCCGGAAATGGGCAGGCTCTCCATGAACTCCACGCGCTTTGGCACCTTGAAGCTCGCCAGGTGGTCGCGCATGTGCGCCAGTAGTTGCTCTTCGCTCGCTGTAGCGTCTGGCTTTAAAACCACGCAAGCCAGGCCAATCTCGCCCCAGCGCTCATCCGGCACGCCGATGACGCCGCACATGTGTACGGCGGGATGTTCGTAGAGCACTTTCTCGATTTCCGCCGGGTACACGTTCTCGCCGCCGGAGATGAACATATCCTTCTTGCGATCGACAATGTAGAAGTACCACCCTTCGTCATATTGGGCCAGATCTCCCGTGTGGAACCAGCCCTCCTCGTCAACCGCTTCCCCGGCGGCCTGTGGGTCGCCGTAGTAGCCGGAGCACAGGCTGGGGCCCTTGAGCACAAGCTCGCCTACCTGCCCGGGGCCCAGGGGCCGGTTGTCATCATCCACGACGCGAGCGTCGACGTAAAAATTGGGCCGGCCGATGCTGCCTGCTTTCTCGATGGCGTCTTCGGGAGCCAGGGCAAAGATGCCGGGGCCGAACTCCGTCATGCCAAAACCCTGCTTGAAGCGGACGCCCTTCTCGCGCGTGTATTTTTTCACCAGAGGCACCGGCAGCGGCGCGCCGCCGCTGGTGCAGAAGCGCAACGACGAGAGATTGGCGGTCTCCCAGTTATCAGCCTGGGTTAGCATCTGATACATTGCCGGTACCCCGGCAAAAACAGTAACCTGCTCCGCTTCGATGAGCGACAACACCTGTTGCGGGTCGAAGGCTCTGACCAGGATCGTCGTGCCGCCGAGGATCACCTGCGGCAACGTGTATACGAATAATCCTCCGGTGTGAAACATGGGGAAGACGTTGAGGTAGACGTCGTCGTGGTGCAGGTCGTGAATGACCGTATTCAACGTGTTCCAGGCGATCATGCGGTGCGAGATCTGCGCCGCTTTGGGCAGCCCGGTGGTGCCGCCGGTGAAAATCAGGGCGGCGACGGTTTCCTTGTTTACCGCCTCCTCGCTGACCGGCGCAGCGCTTGCCGAGGAAAGGGCCGCTTCAAAGCGGCGGCTACCGGCGATCCCATCGCCGTCGAGGTGCAGGAGGTGGGTGAGCGAGTGGCCCCCATCGTCGTCACAGATGCTTTCCACCGCGCCGCGAAAATCGTCAGCGTAGATGAGGACTGTGGGGGATGTATTGGCCAGGATGTTAGCCAGCTCTCGCCAGTGCAGCCGCCAGTTGAGGGCCGTGTGAATGGCGCCGAGCTTGCTGCAGGCAAAGAACGTGTCCAGGTGCTCTACGCCGTCGCGAGCCAGAATAGCCACGCGAGCGCCGAAGCTCACTCCCGCTTCCTCTTTTAACCAGTTAGCCAGGCGGTTGGCCCGCTCGTTCAGCTCGGCGTAGGTCAGGCGTCGGGCCGGTGACTTCCCGGCGTCGACAATGGCTGTTTTTTGCGGGGAGTAGATGGCACGCCGTGCCAGGTAATCTCCGATATACATGCGTAATCCGGTGAGAAATCGGATGTCTCCAAGACATCCGATTTCTTTAATGGTTGGCCGTCCAGCGCCAGAGGCCGGCAGCCATAGAAATGCCGCCGCCGCTGGCTACAAAGAGCACATTGTCGCCGGCTCGCGGCCCGCGGCCCCTTTCAAGAGCGTCGTCCAGGGCCATGGGAATGCAGGCCGACCCTGTATACCCCCATTTGTCCATGACCCAGTGAGTTTTCTCCAGCGGTTGGTCCAACAGGCGCATCGTTTCTTTGATCGTGTTCACGTTGAGCTGGGTGAAGAGGAAAAAATCGACGTCGTCGACCGTTAAGCCGGCCTTTTCTGCAACTTCCCGCACCAGAGGTGGCCATTTGTCGGAATTGAACGTCGCCGGAAATTTGCGCACGAACTGCACGCGCGGCACGCCTTCGTTGACGTCCGGCGGCGTGCGCGGTTGCGCCACTCCGCCGGTGTAGATACCCAAGGCGTCGTAGTACTCGCCGGCAGCAACCAGCTTGCCCGCCAAAAAGCCCGGTTCGTTGCCCGCGCCAATCACAGTCGCCGCCGCGCCATCGGCGAACAGCGTGCACGTTTTGTGGTCGCTGTAGTCTATAAAACGAGACATGCCGTAGGCGCCGACGACGAGCACGTGCTGTAGCGATGGGTCGGTCATCACGAAGCGGGCCGCAGTGTCCATCGCCGTGACCCAGCCGGCGCACGCGGTGTTAATGTCGAAGGTGCCCGCGTTTCCCGCTCCCAGTTTGGCCTGCAAGACCGTTGCTGTCGCGGGGCTGATGTAATCGGGCGTGTCGGTGGCGACAATGATCAGGTCCAGGTCCTGCGCCGCGACGCCGGCTCGTTGCAGCGCCTGCTCGGCGGCGTGCAGGCTCATATCGCTGGTCGTTTCCCCTTCAGCCATCACGTGCCGTTGTTCGATGCCTACGTTTTTCCGCAACCAGCCGTCGATGTCCCGCCTGGGAAACAGCTCGTCGAAGTAGGCGTTGGTGAGTACTTTTTGCGGCACGTAGCGACCGGTGCTCATAATCTGGGCGTAACGAGGATTCATAATGATTCTCTTTCTCTCTCAGTGGTCCTCTCTTTCTTGTCTCGGTGGCTCTCCATGTCACATTCGTTCTGTTAACCTCAGGTACCGACGACGATGCCGCCGTCTACGCGCAGCACGGCGCCGGTGATGAAGCTGGCAGCGTCGGAGGCCAGAAAAGCGTAGGCGTTGGCGATATCCTCAGGCTGGCCTAGCCGACCCAGCGGCGTGCGGCTGCGCATGCCGTCCAGGATCTTTTCCGGCATGCGCGCCACCATCTCCGTGAGGGTAAAACCGGGCGCTACCGCGTTGACGCGGATGTCGTGGCGGCCAAGCTCGCGGGCCCACACTTTGGTCATGCCGATGACGCCGGCCTTGGTGGCCACGTAGTTGGTCTGTCCAAAGTTCCCGTCGAGGCCCACGATGGAAGAGGCGTTGAGGACCACCCCGCCTCCCTGGCGGATCATCACAGGGGCCACGGCTTGTGTACAATTAAAGACGCCTTTTAGATTGACGCTGACCACGAGGTCGAAATCCCCTTCCGGCATCTGCTTGACCAACTCTCCGTCTTTGACCTTCACCAGCTGGTTGTCGCGCAGGACGCCGGCGTTGTTGACAAGCACGTCGATGCGCCCGTAGGCCTGAACCACGGCGTCTATCCATTCCTGCACCTCGCGGCGGTCGGCGACGTTCACCCGGTCAAAACGCGCTTGTTCACCCAGCGCCTCGGCCGCCGCGCGCCCGCTCTCTTCGTCGACGTCACAGATAACAACGGTGGCGCCTTCCTCGATAAATTTCTGGGCCGTGGCGCGGCCAATCCCCGCGGCGCCCCCTGTAATCAGACATACCCGGTCTGCTAGTTGCCTCGCACCCTGCATCGCACATCTCCTTGCCAGCGTGATTCTCATTTGCAAAGGGCCATTACGCCATTGGTAACGGTTTCCCACATCTACTAGCATAGCATGGAGTGGATACAATGCGGATACAATCGAGGCCGGCGGAAGTGACGTACCTCCGCCAACGAACCCCTACACTTTTTATATCCTCGTTTACTTGACTTTTCCCCTCATTATTTGCTAGGCTCCTTTTGCAGCAATACTGGGCTTATCTGCCGCTAACTGGTGGTGGGATCAGTGTGCGGCGCCCGTCACACATCGCTGACTGCAATGATGCCTGGCGGGGGAGCTGGGACTGCTTCTTGAAGTTGAGTTTTTGCCGGCGCGTGAAACGCGACCGCGTGGAATGCATGCTTTGAGGAAGGGTTATTGCAGGAGGAGGGAAGTCTATGCCCCAATCTTCTCTAAATTGAGTAGACACACTCTGCAGACCATTGAAACTGTCAAACAAGCGAGGGAACAGGAGAGCAGAAAATGAGCTCTGGTATTGTGAGGCAACGCCCGTGGCAGGTGTTCTTGCTGGTTGTGGTCATGGCGCTGGCGCTTACGGCCGGCGTCTTCCTTTCGGCAGCCAATGCCGCACCCGTCAACATTGTGGAGAATCCCACAGACGGTCCGCAGGAGGCTGATACCCAGCGGGACACGGTCACGTCACATCGTCTTATTGTACAATTGGAAAGCCCACCGGCGGTGAGCGTCGCCGCGGCAATAGACGGCGGCGAGTTTGCCGCCAATTCACCGGCAGCCCAGGCACACATTGCTCAGTTGCAGGCAGAGCAAAATGCCTTCGTTAATGCCATGAACGAGGCCCTACCCTCGGCCAGCGTGGCGACCTATCTGAACGAACGAGGGCAGGAGGTGCGGGCAGCCTACCAACTAACCTTCAATGGCCTGGCCATCGATCCCGGCGAGGTTGAACCGGAAGTGGCCCGGCGCGAATTGATGCGGGTGTCCGGCGTAAAAGCCGTCTTCCACGATTACGCCTACTGGCCGGATCTTTACAGCAGTCTGGATCTGATCAACGCGCCAGCCCTGTGGGATGAGGCCGACATTGGCGGGCGGGCCAACGCCGGTGCGGGCGTCAAGGTGGCCTCTATCGACTGTGGCCTGCACCACGAGGCGCCGATGTTCGATGGCGCCGATTTCGAGTATCCTGATGGGTATCCACTGGGATACACGGAAAACACCAACGGTAAGATTATCGTGTCCCGTGTCTACTTCCGCACCTGGGATCCGCCGGCTGCGGATGATGCCACTCCCTGGCCCGGCGCGAGCGGCTGCTCGCACGGCGTGCACACGGGAAGTATTGCCGTGGGCAACACCATCACCGACGCCACCTACCTGGGCGCCGACGTCCCCACTATCAGCGGCGTCGCCCCCGGCGCGTGGGCCATGAGCTACAAAGTCTTTTACAACAGCGTCACCGGCGACGGGAGCTTCTACACCGTGGAGGGTCTGGCGGCCATTGAGGACGCGGTGCGCGACGGCGCGGACGTGATCAACAACTCCTGGGGCGGCGGGCCGGGCAGCATCGGCGGCGACGCGGATCCCATTGACGCGGCGCTGATCAACGCCGTGCGCGCCGGCGTCTTCGTCAGCATGTCCGCCGGTAACGCCGGCCCCGGCCTGGGGACGGGCGATCATCCTTCCGAGGAGTACATCAACGTCGCCGCCAGCACCACCGACGGCACGTATGCTTCGGGTCTTCTCAGCGTCTCGGCGCCGACTCCGGTGCCGGACGAGCTGCAGGACATGCCCTTTGGCACCGCAGATTTCGGACCGCCGCTACCGGTAGCGACGACGATCAACTATCCCTTCGTCCCGGCTGCCGACGTCGATCCCGGTAACGTAGAGGGCTGCACGTCGTTCCCCGCGGACGTCTTCGAAGACAGTGCGGCGCTCATTAGCCGCGGCACCTGTTCCTTCGGCGACAAGGTGTTCTACGCCCAGGAGGCGGGCGCCGAATTCGTCGTTGTTTACAACAATGACGGCGACGGGATCCTCAACATGGGTTTCAGTTGTACCTACGCGCCTGATTGTGGCCCGGGCGATATCACCATTTCCTCCATCTTCATCGGCCAGACCAACGGCGAGGATATGGTGGACTGGTATGACACTCATGAAACTGATGCAGAACTGGAAGTCGACACGGTCGCCTTCCAGGCGGGCAACCAGCCGGACGTTATCGCTAACTTCAGCAGCCGTGGCCCCAGCACAGGCGCCACGCTGAAACCAGACATCGCCGCGCCCGGCGTGAACATCATGGCCCAGGGCTATGACGGAGCGGTGACGGGAGAGGACCAGCATCTAGGCTACGGTCAGGTGTCTGGCACCTCTATGGCTGCCCCGCACGTGGCCGGCGCTGCTGCCGTCATCTTGCAGGCGCACCCCGACTGGTCGCCGCAGCAGGTCAAGTCGGCGATGATGACCACGTCCAAGTACCTGGACATCTTTAATCAGGATGGCAGCCCGGCGCAGCCGCTGGACATGGGCGCCGGCCGGCTGGATCTGGCCAACGTCACCGCTCCTGGCGTCTTCCTGGAGCCTGTTAACGTGGGCTTTGGCTACGTCATCAGCGGTACGGCGCACACCATGGAAGTGATGGTAACCAGCGCCGCCGACACCACGGAGACGTATGATTTGTCCACGCTCTACACCGGCGGCGGCTTCGGCAGCACCACCACGTTGCCCGGTTTCAGTGTCAGCCCTACTTCCATTACACTGGCGCCTGGCGATTCGGCTCCCATCGAGGTGACGTTCGACACGACCGAGGGCCAGGGTATTGGCGAGAATCAGGGCTACGTCATCCTGGAGAGCGACAACTACGAGGCCCACTTCCCGGTCTGGGCGCGTGTGATGCCCGAGCCTGAATCGACGGCGGACGTTTTGCTCATCGACAACGACGGCAGCACCACCGTCGGGTTCCCCGACTACAGCTGGTACTACACAAGCACGCTGGACAATCTGGGAATTGATTACCACTACCTGGATGCGGACGCCAACGCCAACAACCCGACTACCATTCCTGAACCGGCTGAACTCGCCTCCTACGACGCCATCGTCTACTTCACCGGCGATAACTTCTACCCGGATGGCACCTTCACCGTGGCCACGCCGCTGACACCGTTGGACATGGACCGCCTGGTGGAATACGCCAACCAGGGCGGCGTCATCATCGCCATGGGCCAGGATGCGACCTGGGTGTTGAATGACAGCTTCTTCCAGGGCTATGTGCTGGGCGCCGAACGGCTGCAGGATAGCATCACCGGCTTCCAGTTACCCGACCAGCCGGTCGTGCCCTTCGCCGGCGCGCCGCCTGCCTTTGATGGTCTCAGTGTGGACCTGAGCGGGCCGAACCAGGTCGTCGTGCCGTTGGAGGGCGCCAATGAGGTGCCGCCGGTGGACTCCCCGGCAGAGGGCACAGCGCATGTCAGTTACAACGTCGTCGACCAGATCCTCTCCTACCAGATCACGGTGAACACGACAGAACTGATCACCCTGACCGCGGCGCACGTACACACGGGTACCGTCGGGGTGAACGGACCGGTTATCCACCCCACCTTCCCCTTCACGGCGCCTGTGCCCATCACGGACACCATCTCCTGGAGTGGCGCGGCGACTTTCTCTGATGATGAGGAAGCGGCGCTGTTCGCCGGCAACCTGTACATCAACGTGCACAGCGAGGATAACCCAGGCGGCGAAATCCGTGGCCAGATCTACATGGATGAGACATCCGGCGATGGCGCGGGCAACCAGCTATTCATCGACGAGTTGGAGAACCAGGACCCGGCGCCGGATCCGGTGCCGGGCAAGCCTGACGCCTTCCTGGAAGTACTACGCTATCCGGGACCGGGAGCTGATCAGGATGGCACGGTGAGTATCGCCCACCGCAACCAGCCCTCGCTGGAGTATGAAGAGGTGGAGTATCTCGGCCGTTCCATCTTCGCTTCGTTCGGCCTGGAGGGCGTGAACAACGGCGTTGGCGCCACCAGCCGCGAAGAGCTGATGCAGCACTTCCTGGACTGGGCCTTTGACGAGCCCGAGGTTGAGATCGGTGTCGTGGACTATCCCGACGAGGCCGTGACCGCCGTCTTCTCGGCTACGGTGTCCTCTAACATCACGGACACCAGCGGCGTCAGCTTCCGTTGGGACTTCGGCGACGGCACCGGCTACTTTGGTCCGTACGAGAGCAGCACGGCAAGCCATGATTATGAGTTCTGTGGAACCTTCGACGTTCGCGTTGAGGCCACGGATTCCTGGGGCAATGTGGCCATTGGCCACGAGCAGGTGACGGTCAGCGAGGATTGCCAGTTCCGGCAGCTCCTGCCTATCATCCTGAATAACACGAGCATGGGCCCACCCCCCACGCCGTCGCCTCTGCCCTAGTCGTTGAGATAGGAAAGGGGTGAGTAGAGAAGGACGCTCGCCCCTTTCTTAGCAGTACGAAACGGCGGTCCG
>JBMCFH010000133.1:0-9138 GCA_048620455.1 Chloroflexota bacterium
CAGTTGGTGCGTGAGCAGGGCGATGGACAGAAGGCACTGGTAGACGTGTTGAAAACACAATTGCGCCCTGATGCGTTTGCAGCAGCTGCAGAGAATAGTCTGCACTTCAGGCGCCTAAGAGAGGTGATAACGGCGCTGGCGGAGGTGGGGATTGTGCCGGTGGTGTTGAAGGGGGCGGCGCTGGCGGGGTGGGTGTATGGGGATGCGAATTGGCGCACGATGTCGGATGTGGATTTGTGGGTGCGTATGGCGGATATGGAGGGGGCGGTGCGCGCGTTGCACGGGGCGGGATTCGGGGTGCATAGTAAGGAGGACCGGCCGCTGCGGTTGCAGTTGTTGGGGGATGGGGAGGTGCAGCTTTATGATGAGCATGGGCGGCTGGTGGAGGTGCATGGGAGCCCTTTGCACGGCTGGTGGTTGCAGCGGACGGCGGCGCTGGATGTGGAGGGGATGTGGGAGCGGGCGTGTGAGTATGAGTTGCCAGGCGGCGGTGGGATGGCGCGGCGGCTGGCGGCGGAGGATTGTGTGATTCAGGTGGCGGTGCATCTGGCGGTGAATCACCAGTTTGGCCTGGCGGGGGTGCGGGCGCTGGTGGATGTGGCGCTGGTGGCGCGGGAGGCGGGCGTGGATTGGGCGCTGGTGGCGCGGCGGGCGCGGGCGCAGCGGGTGGGGACGGCGGTGTGGGTGGTGCTGGAGTTGTTGCGGGCGCTGATTGGGGTGGAGGGGGTGGAGGAGGCGCTGGCGCGACTGCGGCCGGGGGCGGCGCGGCGGTGGTTGTTGGGGCGGCTGGTGTCGCCGGAGGGGGTGTTGCGGGGTCGGGATTTGCGTGGGGGAGGAGGCCGGTGGGCGGGGCTGAGGCGATATTTGTTGTTGCTGTTGTTGGTGGACCGGGGGCGGGATGCAGTGCGGCTGGTGTGGCGGGCGTTGTGGCCGGAGCGGGCGTGGGTGGCGGCGCGGTATGGGGCGGGGGTTGGGCGGTTGGGGCATTTGTGGCGGGTGGTAAGGAAGGGGGGGGTGTAGAGGTGGAGGGAAGGGGAATAATGTTGCACGGAGGGGCACGGAGCAAAAGCGCGGCCAGTGGCCGCCGGGGAGGACCACGGAGGGGTGTAGGGAGGATAGAGATTGGAGATTGGGAATGGAGGGGGCTGCGAACGGCTTGATGGTCAAGGGAGCGCGGGCATCTTGCCCGCTTACATGGCGAGCAGGGATGCTCGCGGTCCATTTGGGGTTGTTGGTAGTCCCAGATTGAGGTGTTTTGTATGCAAGAGCGGCGGTTGATGTGTGTGTTTGCGCATCCGGATGATGAGACGTTGGGGGTGGGGAGTACGCTGGCGAAGTATGCGGCGGAGGGGGCGGCGATTTCGTTGTTGGCGGCGACGCGGGGGGAGCATGGGTGGCAGGGGGATCCGCAGGAGAATCCGGGGGCGGCGGCGCTGGCGGAGATTCGCACGGGGGAGCTGGAGGCGGCGACGGAGGTGTTGGGGGTGCGGGAGGTGCATTTTTTGGGGTATGAGGATGGGGGCCTGGATGGGGTTGATTGGGCGGAGGCGCTTGGGCGGATTGTGGGGCACGTGCGCCGTTTCCGGCCGCAGGTGGTGATTACGTTTTCGCCGGATGGAGCGTATGGTCATCCGGACCATATTGCGATTTCGCAGTTGGCGACGGCGGCGATGGTGGCGGCGGCGGACGCTGAGTTTGAGACGCCGGGCGGTGAGGAGCCGCACCGGGTGGCGAAGCTGTATTACATGGCGCACACGCGGGAGGAGTTGGACCTTTATGAGCAGGCGTTTGGCGGGCTGGCGATGGTGGTTGATGGCGTGGAGCGCGGTGCAGTGGGCTGGGAGCGGTGGGCGATTACGACGAGTATTGACGGGGACGCGCACTGGCGCACGGTGTGGGAGGCGATTCGGTGCCACGAGAGCCAGTTGCCGACGTTGGGGAAGTTGGACGAGGGGTTTTTGGAGGCGCACCATCGCACGTTGTTGGGGGTGTGTCATTATTATCGGGCGTATAGTCTGGTGAATGGGGGGCGAGGGGTGGAGGGGGAGTTGTGTGAGGGGGTTGAGTAGGGGGGAGGGGGCGGCTGTTGGTGGGGTAGGAGAGATCCTTCGCGTTGCTCAGGATGACACCTTGGGTTGCGGGTGACGCGTCTTTAGGAGGGGGTCTGGCAAAAAGATGATAAAGCTCATAAAAAGTGGGCCGGGGGTGGGGGTTGCCGTTATAGTTGTAGGCAGTGGGAATGGAAATGAGCGTGTCGCGCGTCTTGCGTGGGCGCGCCGGAGTTAGTGATGGTACGAAGGTGGTTGCTGATCGGAACGGGGGCGGCGCTGCTGCTGGCGGTGGTTGGCGCGGTGGTGCTGTTTTACCTGGTGAATACGAGCGAGGCGTGGGAGCGGCGTGTGGACGCGGTGCCTTATATGGTGCGCGGCTACGTGCGGCAGTGGCAGCCGACGGTGGCGGTGCCGACGCTGGCGGCGGATGCGAGCAGCGACCGGGCGCGGTTGTTGCAGGATGATGTACCTACGGCGTCAGCGGCGGCGGATGAGCGGGTGATTCCGGCAACGTTGACGCCGCCGGGTGTGGCGCTCGACGCCACGCCAAGGCCGAGTGTCACGCCTGAGCCCAGTGTGACGCCGACGCCGAGTGTGACGCCGACGCCGACGGAAACGCCGTATCCGCTGACGCCTGTGCCGGAGACGGTGGCGTTGGAGGGGGTGCAGCACGCGGCGCAGATGTGGAACAATTGCGGGCCGACGACGGTGGCCATGAATTTGAGCTACTATGACCTGAATCTGCACCAGCGGGAGACGGCGGCGTTCCTGAAGCCGAATGGGGACGATAAGAATGTGAGCCCGGAGCAGATGGCGGCGTATGCGCAGTCGCAGGGCTTTGAGACGATGATTCGGGTGGCGGGGACGATTGAGATACTGCAGAAGCTGGTGAGCAACGGCATTCCGGTGATTGTGGAGGATTGGATTTTGCCGGAGGATCGCGGGGGCATGGGCCACTACCGGCTGCTGACGGGCTTTGACGAGGCGGAGGGGTATTTTATCGCCCAGGATTCTTATTTTGGGCCGGATAAGAAGGTGCCGTTTGAGGAGTTGAATCGCTCCTGGCGTGTGTTTAATCGCAAGTACATTATCATTTATGAGGCGCAGGATGCGGAGACGGTAGAGGCGATTCTGGGGCCGATGGCGGATGATGAGTTGATGCATGAGAAGGCGCTGGCGGAGGCGCGGGCGGATGCGGAGGCCAATCCGGAGGATCCGCTGGCGTGGTATACGTTGGGCAGCAGTTACACGCTGGTGGGCGATATGGAGCGAGCGGCGGCGGCGTTTGACGAGGCGCGGCGCATTGGGTTGCCGCTGCGCACGTTGTGGTACCAGTTTGAGTTGTTTGAGGCGTATCTGGCGGTGGGCCGGGCCCAGGAGGTGATTGACCTGGGCTACGCGACGTCGTACACGGCGGGCGGGCACGAGGAGGCGTACTATTATCAGGCGCTGGGCTACGCGGCGCAGGGGAATGAGGAGCGGGCGGTGGCTTATCTGGAGCAGGCACTGCGCTATAATGCGAATTTCTGGCCGGCGGAGGAGGCGTTGGCGGAGTATGAGGGGTAGGGAGATCGGAGATTGGTTGATTGGTGATTGGCGGCGGGTGGCGGCCGGGGTTGATTTGCCCCTCCTCTTCAATCTGTCTACACTTCTTGCCAGTCGATAAGTTAGCAAAGGGCCACATTTTCTATGACGCATTCTATTTCGCGCTACCTGAGCGTGCAGGCGGCTTATGCGCCGGACTTTTCCGGTGATGGGCGGGCGATTTCTTTTATTAGCGACATCAGCGGCGTGCCGCAGGTGTGGCAGGTGGCGGCGGCGCGGGGGGAGCGGCCGTGGTGGCCGCGGCAACTGACGTTTGCGCCGGATCGGGTGCTGGGGCTGTGGCAGGCGCCGGGGGACGGGCGGCTGGTTTTTGCGCGGGATGCGGGCGGGAATGAGAACGCGCAGTTGTTTTTGCTGGATGGGGAGAGTGGGGAGCGGCGGGCGCTGACGGCGGGGCACGAGGAGGCGATGCACCTGTTTGGCTGCTGGGCGCACGATGGGTCGGCGTTCTATTTTGCGGCGAACCGCCGGCACCCGGGCCGCTTTGACCTTTACGCCTACGATCTGGAGGCGGGCGCGGCGCAGTTGTTGTGGGAGCATGAGGAGCCGGGGTATCTGGCCAATTTTAGCGCGACGCGGGATGGGGCGCGGCTGGCGTTCAGCCGGGTGCAAAGTTCGTTTAAGCACGATCTGTTTGAGTTCAACCTGCGCCGGGGCGAGGCGCGGCAGCTTTCGCCGGCGGGGGAGCGGGCGACGTACGAGCAGGTGGCGTATAGTCCGGGCGGGCTGACGCTGTACGTGGTGACCGATCTGGAGTCGGACTTTTTGCACATTCGCCGCCTGGAACCGGCGTCGGGCACGTGGGAGACGCTGGTGTCGCCGAACTGGGACGTGGAGCTGATGGCGCTGTCGCCCTCGGGGCGCTATCTGGCGTATGCGGTGAACGTGGAGGGCGGCAGCCGGTTGGAGATGATCGATATGGCGCGCGGGGCGGGGTGGCCGGGGCCGGAGCTGGGCGCGACGCCGGGCGTGGTGGGCTATTTTGACCAGCGGCTGGCGTTTTCGCCGGACGACGAACGGCTGGCGTTTTCTTTCAGCAGCGCGACGCGCACGAGCGATGTGTACGTGTGGGAGCTGCAGGAGGACGGGGTGTACCCGGCGACGATGTCGGCGCACGGCGGTCTGCCTGTGGACTCGTTTGTGGCGCCGGAGCTGGTGCATTATCCGACGTTTGACGAGCGGGAGATTCCGGCGTGGTATTACAGGCCGTCCGGCGCGGGTGGGGACGGCGCGGGGTTTCCCGTGGTGGTCATTGTTCACGGCGGGCCGGAGAGCCAGTACCGGCCGGCGTTCAGCTTTCTGGCGCAATATCTGGTGCACCATGGTTACGGGGTGCTGGCGCCGAACGTGCGCGGGTCGACGGGGTATGGCAACAGCTACAGCCACCTGGACAACGCGGAGAAGCGCATGGACGCGGTGGCCGACCTGGCGCACGCGGCGCGCTGGCTGAAGGGGCGCGAGGAGGTGGATGGGGAGCGCATCGCGGTTTACGGGGGCAGCTACGGCGGCTTTATGGTGCTGTCGGCGCTGGCGACGTATCCTGAGTTGTGGGCGGCGGGGGTGGACATTGTGGGCATCAGCGATTTTGTGACGTTTCTGGAGAATACGAGCGATTATCGCCGGGCGCACCGCGAGGCGGAGTATGGGAGCCTGGCAGAGCACCGGGAATTTTTGGAGAGCATTGCGCCGATGCGGCACGTGGAGCGCATACGGGCGCCGCTGATGGTGATTCACGGGGCGAATGACCCGCGGGTGCCGTTGAGCGAGGCGCAGCAACTGGTGGAGGCGCTGCGCGAGCGGGACGTGCCGGTGGAGTTCCTGGTCTTTGACGACGAGGGGCACGGCATTGTGAAGTTGCAGAATAAGCGGGTGGCGTATCCGGCGATTGTGGCTTTTCTGGATCAACAGTTGTCGATTGCGTGATGAGGGTCGAGCAGCAGGTGATTTATTGGCGGGACGTGCCGGCGCAGGTGCGGGTGCGGCGGGGGCGGGAGCGGGCGTCGGCGCGGCTGCCGCAGCGTTTCCAGCAGACGGTGTATCGCGCGGCGTTTCGGGCGAAGGCGATTACGGGGGAGCCGTTCCAGGAGGGGTGGCGGCCCGGGCCGTGGCAGGCTTACCAGGGGCAGGAGGAGGATCTGTCGCGGGTCGCGGCGGCTCTTGCCGAGGCGCTGGCGGCGGAGTATGGCGAGCAACGGTTGAACGAGCTGGCGTTGAATAAGGGGTACGCTCCGTCCGCCGACGCTTCCTCCTAGAGAATACTTCCTTCACTCTCCAGCTCTATCCTCACCCCCGAGATGTGATCTTTGTCACTACTGCCAGGGGGGTGCGCGGGGCACAATAGAGCCTGACAGTAATTGATCCCGCGCTACACGCGTGCAGCGTGCAGCTCCAAGTGACACTACCTTGATTGCAACTTATTTGCTTTACGGCCTGGCCTTTTTCACCCTGGGTCTGGCAGCCCTTCTGGAAAGTCGCCGCAGCAGTGGCCTGTTACTCGGTCGCCAGCTGCCGTGGCTGGCTGCCTTTGGCTTCGTGCACAGTTTCGTGGAGTGGTCTGAGCTGCTGCTGCAGACCACGACGCAGGAACCGTTGCGCTCAGCGCTGAGTGCGGGGCACTTCTTTTTGCTGCCGCTCTCGGCGCTGTTGTTGATCCGGTTCGGCGTGGGGTTGATCAGCGAGGCGGGGCCGCTGCCGGGCTGGCTGCTTCTCTCGCCCGCGGTGCTTCTGGTGCCGATGATGCTCGTCGGCGCTTATGCGCTGGTGGTGACGATCACGGAGCCGGGGTTGGAAGTTGCGGGAGATATCTGGTCTCGCTATCTGCTTTTCTTGCCGGGGGCGTTGCTGGCAACCGCCGGCTTTTTGCGGCAGGCGCGGGAGCTGGACGCTTCTTACTCGCCACGGGTGCGGAGTATGATGACCGGGGCGGGTGTCACCTTCTTCCTATACGCGTTTTTTGCGGGCCTGATCGTACCTAAGGCGTCTTACGGGTTGGCTCCCTGGCTTAATTACGAGGCTGTGCAGGAGGCGACGGGCTTCCCGGTGCAGGTGTGGCGCATGCTTTCGGCGTTGGGCGTGACGGTGTTTGTGGTGCGCGCGCTGGATGTGTTTGACTTTGAGCGCAAGCAGTACCTGGAAGCGGCGACGCAGCGCCAGGAACAGGCGGAAGCGGCGCTGCGCCGGGAGCAGGAGCGGGCGCAGGAGGCGCAGTTGCAGGTTGAGTCGGAAGCGCGCCGCGTGGCGGAGCGTTGGGTGAATACGTTGGTGGAAATCGGCCAGCGGATTGCGCACATGGAAAGCGTGGACGTGGTGCTGTTGCATATCATGGAGCAGGCGCGAGAGTTGCTGGATACGGACACGGTCTTGTTGGGGCTGCTGGATGAGTCCGGCGAGCGGCTGGAGGTACGGTACCAGGCGATGGGGGCCAGCGCCCACGCCGTTGGGGGGCGTCACGTTCTGGACAACCCGGCCCTGGTCAAGATGTTGCGCTCGGGCCGTTCTTACCGCTTTCCGCAGGACTACGACATGGATCAGGTTTCCTGGCACTGTCCCACGGTGGCGCGCGAGATAAAGAGCGCGGCGGTTGTGCCGCTGCAATTTGACAACCAGGTGGTGGGCGGTATCTGGGCTGCGCGCTTCCACCCGCGGCTTTTCACGTCGACGCAGCTGTTTGGATTGCAAAATCTGGCGGACCAGGCGGTGATTGCGCTGCAACATGCTTCAATGGCGGCTCAGCTGCAGTCGGTGGCGACGCTGGAGGAGCGCTCGCGCATTGCGCGGGAGATGCACGATGGGCTGGCGCAAATTTTGGGCTACCTGGGTATCCAGATGCAGACGATTGAGGCCTACGTGAAGCAGGGGCAGGAGCAGCAGGTGCTGGAGGAGATCCAGAAAACGCGGCAGAATGTGAAGCTGGCGCAGGATGACGTGCGCGACAATATTCTCAGCCTACGCACGACGCTTTCTGGCGATGCGGGTTTGATTCCGGCGTTGCAGGAATATGTTAAGGAGTTTGGCGTGCAGTCGGGCGCGGACGCTCGTCTTGTGACCTGTTTCAACAGCCCGCCGCGCCTGTCGCCGCTGGCTGAGGTGCAGTTGGTGCGCATCGTGCAGGAGGCGCTGACGAACGTGCGCAAGCACGCCGGCGCGGAGCACGTAGAGGTTCAACTGTCGCCGCTGGATGGCGGTTTGAATATTCTGGTGAGAGATGACGGCGTGGGGTTCGAGCCCGGCGACGCGGATGGTCGTTTTGGGCTGCAGACGATGGAAGAGCGCGCCAGCAGCGTTGGCGGTAGGCTGGCAGTGCAGACTGAGCCGCAAGGGGGCACACAAGTTTCTTTGTGGCTGCCGTTACTCCGGGAGTAATGTGATGGAAATGACGAAACAGATGTCCCTTCCTTTATCCGTGATTGTTGCGGATGACCACCACCTGTTCCGGCAGGGATTGATCGGCCTGATGAATACGCGTCCTGACCTCGTGCGGATTGTGGGCGAGGCAGCGACGGGGCGCGAGGCGGTGGCGCTGGCGGCGGAGCTGGAGCCGGATCTGGTGCTCATGGACATTGCTATGCCCGACGGCAATGGGCTGCAGGCGACGGAGCAGATCCATAAGCAGCTGGCGAATACGGCTGTGGTGATCCTTACGGCTTCCGAGGAGGACAAAAATCTGCACAAGGCGGTGCGGCTGGGGGCTGCCGGTTATCTCCTCAAGAGCCTGGATGCTCAGGAATTGTTCGAGCTGATCGGTGGTGTGGCCTGCGGCGAAGCGGCGATCACGCGGACGATGGCGGCGCGGTTGCTGAAAGGGCTGGCGGATGACTGTGATGAAGATACCTGTGTGGACGATTTGCTGACGGAGCGTGAGATCGAAGTGCTGCGCCTCGTGGCGCAGGGGGTGAGCAATCCTGATATTGCCGAGCAGCTCTTTATTACGGTGAACACGGTGAAAACGCACCTGCGCAACATTCTGGAGAAGTTGCAGCTGGAAAACCGGACGCAGGCGGCGACGTATGCGGTGCAGAAGGGGCTTATTTCGCCGTTTGATGATTGACGGTGGACGGTCCAGTACAGCTGTGCGGCCCAGCATAGCTGTGCGGCCCAGCATGGCTGGGCGAGGGACGGCGGACGGCGGACCGCGGACGGCCCAGTGTCCTCCAGCGGCGCAGGAAGCTGGGTAGGGCAGCCATCCTGGGGCGGAGGTGGTGTCGTTCTCAGGCGCGGGCCGAAGAACGAGGCGTAGAACTCCAAGCTACAATCAACTATTCCCCAATCAACCAATTCCTCAATATCACCCGATCGGGTGACTCTATATAAATCCGCCGGATGAGGCGGGGGCGGCTGCGATCCTCTAAGCTACAGTCAACGGGCTCGCGTAAACGAGACGCGAGTTGTGGCTATCAATTAGAAACAGGGGAAGTTCCTATGCACCTTCAATTCCAAAACAGTAGAGGCAGTTTAATAGTCAGATTACTTCCTCAACGGAGGA
>JBMCFH010000134.1:0-9108 GCA_048620455.1 Chloroflexota bacterium
CAGCCGCAGCGGGCAGCAGTTGCTGGCTCACGAGCTGACCCACGTCGTGCAGCAGGGTAGCGCCGCGCGGCGCAGCGTGCAGCGCGAGGGCGACGAGGATGAACAGCAGAACGCCGAGGGCAGCGACAGCGCCACGGCGGCCTTCAAATTGCAGGATCTCAGCTACCGCGGCTTCGCGCTTTTCCTGCGCCAGATTCTCGGTCTCAACGACCCCACTGCAGTTGCTTCTCTGTCTGTCAGCTTCACTTTCAACATTGGCGTCAGTGCTGGCGTAGCCAACATATTGGACGCCTCCGTTGGCCCCTACATCACCCTTGGCGGCACAATGAAGGTTGGCGACGATCGCAGTCTCAGCGTAGGGGCCAGCCTGGAATTTGGCGCCCAATCGGAGCTGGACATTGCCAAGTTATGGAAACTGCACGCAAAAATCGGCATGAAGCTGGCGCTCGCCGGGAGCTTTGAGGACGAGAAGCACCTCGCAGCGTATATCATCGCCCACGCCGCCAAGCTGCTTAAAGGCTTCAAGCGGCTCATTCTGGGGCGCGCCCGCGACCGGCGGAAGCAGCTCACGCGTGAGGAAATCGCAGCCGTCAACCAGCTTGGTATGCCCGGTGACAGCGAAGAAGGATACGAAGAGCTTAGCAAGAAAGGGGTTAGTTCGCACTCACGCAGCGTGGGCATCAACTCCGAAGTGGGCACAGAGATTGCGTCCACCGTCGGCGTCACGGTTACCGGCGGCGCTACGCGCACCACAACCTTTAAAAGGAACGCCAAAGGCAAGCGCGTGAAGAAAGTGGGCACGACGCGGACAGCCGCTTTCAAACTCTCGATCAGCCTGCCCATTAAGGCTCTGGACGTGAAGTTCGAAATCGCTGTGACGCGCACCATCGCCTCCAGCGGATCGGATTCGCTGAACGTCAAGATCACGCCCAGTATTCCCTTCGGTAAGCCTTTATTGGAACAGGCTCTGCAGAACGCGCCTACGGTTTTGAACGGCGGCGATATGGAAGAGGTTATGAAGCGCTTCATCAGGAGCATGTTCGACCCCATCAATATCGCCTCCCTCGCCGGCGCACTGCCCACGGAAAGTCCGGCGCTGGAGTTTAACCTCGTCTCCCGCGTCCCGGTCAAAACCGGCAAATCATTCTTCAAGCAGCTAAAAGATGGCGACTACTTCCTGCAATACGCGCGGCTTACCAAGAACTTCAGCAAGGAAGTCACCGCCAAGCAAGTCATCCCCACCAACGTTCCTGGACTCAACGTGTCCCTGGGTCAGAGCTTGAAGTTCGCGCGCAGCGTGGGCACCGGCGAGTATCTGGGCAGCCGCACGCTCACCTATATCCAGACCGTCTATAACGGCCTACTCAACCGCGGGCGGCGCGGCCAGAACCAGTGGAACCAGTACCGCGAGGCGCACAAACACCAGATCTACCAGATGTTCATCTCCGTCGCCGACCCTTCCTCCGCTGCCTCCCAGGAGGCCGGCAGGCTGGACACTAGCAAGGTGGCCAACCAGCTGGATAATGAGACTATCCGGAAGGCCAACGCTTTCGTTAACATGTGTCAGGCCCGCTTCAGCAAAGAAAAGATGGCCCGTTACGATATGGAGAATGAGTCGGACCGGCGGCTCCTGAAAGCGTTGCAGGCGCGCGTCATGCCCTACTTTGAGGCCTACCTTGCCGCTGCCCGCGCCGTGGGCCAGCACGACGACGCCAAGACATGGCGGCTGGTTCGCTCCGGTCAGGTACGGGCCGAAGTGCATGACCGACAACGCCCATTTAAACCGCAGATGACTAAATTGAAGTTTGACAAGGGCGTTCAGGACGACATGGATCCCGAGTTCCCGCGTACGTTGCGCGAGGCCTATGAAGAAGGGTTCAAGAATCAACTGACTTTCAGGGGCCGGCACGTAGGCAGCGGCAAAGCGAAAACGATCAAGATCAATTACCAACAGCCTGACGAACCGGCGGAGAAACTGGTAAAGAAAGTCAAGTCCGGCCGCCTTCGCAAGTTCGAGAAATTCCCCATGGGCCTCACCATCCTTGACGCGGAGTTCCACGAACACGCCGAAGCCTCCGAGAAGCTGTTCAACACCATCTATAAAACTAAAGTCAGGAAAGGTGAAAAGTTCACGAAAGCGATCAAAGAGGCCAAGAAGGAACGGCAGAAACATTGGGAAGAAGGCCTATATCAACATTTAGAGGAAATAATGGAGACGACGCTGGATAGCGAGCTAAAGCGCAGATCCTCATAAGCAGTTACGACTGGACTTTGGTCAGATAATTCACCAGATGGAGATAAGATGAACGGATACTTCAGCAGCTTAACCGAGAACTTTGCCCTCTACCTGCCTGACGGCATGCCGCTACTGAGCCCTTATACTCAGGTCGAGGTAGATACAGAAGAACCGTTTTTGCGCCTCAACGTTCTGCTGGACGACGTGAGCGCCGAGTTCCTGGAAGAATCGGGGATGATCGAGGGCCTGGAGATACCCGAGACCTCTGCGCTGGAACCGGTCTACGTGCAACTGTGGTTAGAGGCCCGTGACGACCTGCTGCAGGAATACGCCGGCTTTCTGAATAGTGATGAGGATCCGGCGGCGACCATCGCCTACATCGAGGCGCCCATGGCCGACGACGATCCGATTTCACCCTTCTATCAACTGGCCAACTACGACGTCACGCAATGGGCCATACACGAAACACAACTGGCCCCCGACGAATTCGTGGAGCTTTCCAAAAAGCCGCCCATGCCGCTGGACGACGATGACGACGATTTCTAACGAATGTAGTCGCCGGATCGCCGGGTTTCACAGTCGCGGATGGGTGTGCACTTCCATCCGCGACTACGTTTTTCAAATGCCAGACCATCGTTCCCCCAATTCGAGGTAAACGAGAATATAGTCCTGTTGACAGGCCCAGTGACTTAGGTTATCAATAAAAACACGATTACATCGTCTATTAACCGTCGCATCCAGTCGACCTCGGGAAGATGTAACTCTCACAATCTAACAATATTGGTCCTGTTCCAATGCAGCCCCGACTTCTGGCAGTTTTCGTAACGCTACCAGAATCCATTCGCGGTGCTGTTTGGCGCAATCGAACCGCTCGATGGAGGATCTCGTGCCCACGTTGAAGATCAGCCTCTTCGGGAATCTACACATATCGCTAGACGGCGACAGAACCGTTGAGTTAGAACCGGCCACGCGCTCTATGCTGGCCTACCTCCTGCTTTACCAATACCGCCGCCCTCGAACTGCGAAGCCGCGCCGCGAATTGCTGGCGAACCAGTTCTGGTCCGACTACGAGGAGCGACAGGCGCGTCGTTGCCTCAGCACAGCGCTCTGGCGGTTACGCCGGTCGCTGGAAGCGGAGGGGATTTCGGGCGACGCCTACATCGTCACCAGCAACGATGAAGTAGGCTTCAACTTTGCCAGCGATCACTGGCTGGACGTCACTGCCTTTGAAGAAAAGACGGCACAGGGACTGCGCCGGCCGGTAGCCAGCATGACAGAAGCTGACGCCCACGCGCTGCAGCAAGCCCTTTCACTTTACGTGGGCGACCTCTTTGAAGATTGCTACGACGATTGGATTCTGCGCCATCGCGAGCGCCTGCACCTGCAGTACCTTTCGTCCCTGGGCCGCCTCATGCAATACTTCGAGTCCAGGCGCCTCTTTAGCAAGGCGCTGGGCTACGGGCGCATGATACTTTCCGTCGATCCTCTGCGCGAACAGGTTCACCGCTACATGATGCGCCTTTACGTGCGCAACGACCAACCCGGCCTCGCCGTGCAACAATATGAAACCTGCGAGAAAGTGCTTCACGACGAACTGGGTATCTCCCCCATGGCCGAAACCCAGACCCTCTATCAGCGCATCACTTCCGGCAAGCCGCTCGAAGACGTGATACCGGTCTCCAACAGACCGGAAGAACCGCTGCAACACGCCCTCCTGCAGTTGCGCCAGGCTATGGAAGCGCTGGCAGACGCTCAGGACAAACTCGACGAGGCACGCGAGCTTGTTGTTGAACTGGCAGAGGAGAAAACACTCGATCCCCGCCTCAGCCCTGAGCGATAAGAGGGGCCGAAGGCGGCAACCCACCACATAGGAAATCCGGCGGGCGGCGCGAGGTGCGTCGCCCGTTTTTTGTGTTGCTTACCGCCAGCTACCGCCGGCTACCGCTGGCGTAAGAGGCGGGAAGAGTTGGCCAGAATGCCCAGATCCGGTAGCGACTGGGCTGCTGCCGCCAGCGTCGGCGGCAGAAGGCCGAACGCCGCTAACGTCAAACCGCTCACGTTGTACAGCGCCGTAAACCACAGGTTCATGCGCACCACACGCAGGGTGCGCCGTGCAACCTCGATTGCCTGCGGCACCAACATCCAATCATCACGCATCAATGCTATGTGCGCCGCTTCGATGGCCACATCTGTGCCTGCAGCGCCCATGGCAATACCCACGTCGGCCTGGGCCAGCGCCGGTGCGTCGTTGACCCCATCCCCTACCATCACCACGCGGTGACCCTGCGCCTGATAACGGCGCACAATGTCAATCTTATCTTCCGGCAACAGCTCCGCCTGGTAGGCCACCCCCAGGGCCTGGGCCAGCGCCGCAGCCGTGCGTTCGTTATCCCCCGTCAGCAATTCCACGCGCCGGATGCCCAGGGATGCCAACGCTGCCACAGCCTCCGGTGTTTCCGGTCGCACCGTGTCCGCCGCCGCCATCAGGCCCACAGGCTGCCCCTCGCGAACCACGTAGAGCAGCGTCTTACCTTCGGCCTCCAGCGCCGCGCTCTCTTCAGGCGGCGCCGCGTCGCCCAGCACACGCCTGCTGCCGACCGTCACACGAGCGCCGTTAACCCGCGCCGTTACCCCCACCCCCGGCGTTGCCGAAAACGCCTCCGAGTCCGGCAAGGACAATCCGCGCGCGGCCGCCTGCCGCCGCACCGCTTCCGCCAGCGGGTGCTCTGAGTCGCGCTCGGCCGAGGCAGCCAGCGCCAGCATTTCATCTTCGCCGACACCATTCAAGGGAAAGACGTCCGTGATTTGTGGCTGGCCCAGCGTCAGCGTCCCCGTTTTGTCGATCAACAAAACGTCCGCCTCAGCCAACGCTTCCAGGTATTTGCCGCCCTTGATCAACAGACCGCGCCGCGCTGCTGCGCCAATAGAGGCCATCATGGCTACCGGCGTAGCCAGGGCAAAGGAGCAGGAGCAGGCTACCAACAACACCGCCGCCGTGGCCAGCGCGTTACCGCTAAGCAGAAATGTGAGCACCGCAACGCCCAACACCACGGGCAGATAGTAACCGGAGAACTTGTCCGCCACCCGCTGCACGTCAGCGCGGTTGGCCTCAGCCTCCTCCACCATTCGAATCACGCGACCGAACGTCGTCTCCGCCCCCACACGCTCCGCACGCACGCGCAAACTGCCCAGGCGCGCAATCGTCGCCGCAAACACCTGCGATCCGGCGCCTGCTTCTACGGGCATCGACTCTCCCGTAATCGTGGCCTGGTCCACCGTCGCCGAGCCCTCGATAACCACGCCGTCCACGGCAATCTTCTCGCCCGGCCTTACCACGACGACGTCGCCCGGCTGCACTTCTTCTACCGGCACTTCCACCGCGCCGCCCGGTCGCTCCACGCGCGCCGTCCGCGGCGCCATCGCCGTCAGATCCTTCAACGCCCCTCGCGCGCGCTCTGAGGTGAACGACTCCACATAATCGCCCAGCCGCATGAAGAAGACCACAACCGCCGCCGCCGTCCACTCGCCTACGGCGATTGCCGCCAGCATGCCCACGGTCATCAGCGTGTGCGAAATGATGTTGCCCCGGCGCGCGGCGCGCAACACGTTACGGAAAATGGGATAGCCTGCAAGCATAATCGCTGCCAGCATGAGGGGCCAGGGAATGCGCTCCGTGACCGCGTCCAGCAGACCCAGCCATTCGCCGACGACGACCACGACCAGCACCACGCCGAACACAAGGCCCAACACGGTCAACAAGGGGCGCGCTGAACTCAGCGCAGCCAGCTCTGCGCCGTCCGTTTCCTCATCATCGTCGCGCTGCCCTGCGCTCTGACCCAGACCATAACCCGCCTTCTCTACCGCCTGCTGCAACGCCGCGCGCTCCACGCGCCGCTCGTCCAGGCGCACGACCGCTTTCTCCGCGCCCAGCAGAACGTCTGCGGAGTCCACGCCGGGCACCGTCTCCAGCGCTTGCTTCACGTGCGATGCGCACTGCGCACAATCCATGCCCGTGATGGGCAGTTCCACCGTTTCTTTACGCTCCATGATTCACCTGACCCGCTCACTTACGTCATACCGGGTGCACTCATAGACGCCCCGCGCCACGTCAGATAACAACGACTCCGCCAGGGTGAGCAACTCGTGAACGCGGTCGTCGCTGAGGCGATAACTCACGTAACGACCCTGCTGCTCCGCGAGCACCAGCCCACAGTCGCGCAGACAGGCCAGGTGGTTTGACGTGTTCGACTGCGACAGACCCGTGGCCTGCACGATCTCACCGACGGTCAACGGCTGGGAGCGCAACGCCTCCAGAATACTCAGTCGCGAAGGATCGCTGAACCCGCGGAACAACTTGGCCTTGACGGATAATTCTGACTGATCGGCAGCCAGCAACATAGAATTCTCCCTGATTTCACATCATATCAGCATGTAATGATATTTTAGCACACAAAAAAAGCACGCACCACCGCGGTGCGTGCCATGGGTCACCTATCGCCTACTCTATTCCTCCGCAAACCTCTCTAATACCTCGTCCAGTTCCACCAGGTGCTCCTGATCATGCTCCAGGATAATGCGCATCACGTCCTGCACCGTAATCGTACCGAAGGAGACATGCGTGCCTTGCAGCGAGAGGGCGTCGGACGGCAGCGAGCGTACAAACGCAATACTCTCCTCACGCCGCCGGCGCCACGTCTCCAGCGACGCGGTCAGCTCCTGCCGGCTGAAATCCCAGCCCGTGTTCTCATAATATTCAAAGTGCGGCTCGCTCCCCGACGCAATCCGCTGCAGGCGCTCCCACATGCAATCTTTCTCCACTGCCGCCAGGTGCGCCGCCACATAGCGGAACGACCACTCATCCGACCCTGGCTGCCAATCCTGCTCCTCAGCCACAGCCTGCAGGCGCTCGATAAGCCTCGCCTGCGTCTCTTGCAGTTGTGCAATTAATGGTTCTCTATTGTCTTGCATACCCTTAGTATACTGATGCCGCGACTGTTCTCAACAGAACCACGTCAGATGTTACGTCTCTTTCCCGGACGCCGGCAAGCGGCTCTTGCCCGCCACCTCTCTAATGGTGCGCAGCAGTTCCTCCACCGCGCCGCCCTTGGTCAAAAAGACGTCGGCGCCCGCCCACGCGGCCTCTTGCTTCAGGTCCGCCGAATTAGACATCGATAAAACAATAACGGCGGGCCGGTGCACCCACTCCCGCAGCCGCTTCAACACATCAAGGCCACTCATCCGCGGCATGGAGAGGTCCAGAATGAGAAGATCCGGTTTCAGCTCCCCGGTTAGCTCCAGCGTCTGCTCGCCGTCTTTGGCCTCCCCAACCACCTTGATCCACTCCTGACTATCCAGCAAACGCCGCAACCCCCTTCGCACAAAACGGTGGTCATCCGCAATTAAGACTCGCAACATAATCTATTACACCTACCCTTCGCCTGTTATGGTGTCAGCTACGTTTGCCAGGGCTCCTGACCATCGGCGCCGAGCAAGGGAATGGCTACCCGCTCCGAGGCGAGACAGGGTCCCCTACTTATATAGAACGTACTGCAGTCCGTTTCGTTACTAAAAAGGTCCTGCTGCCCCCGCCTCTAGCCCCTCAAACCCCCGCCGTCAATGTTGACAGCCTTACCATCTTTCTGCTACCGTTGCGGTAGTTGATGGGGGCAGAGTCTGGTAGATGGACGACCGTTCACCCTTTCCTGTGCCCCGCCAGTCGAAAACAGATCCCTGGAGAAAACATGATGAACCGTTCTCTGCTGTACACCCTTCTCTTTATCTGTGTGGTCACGTTGCTTCTGGCTGCGCCGCCGGCGCTGGCGCAGAGCGGCAACTTGCTACAGAATCCTGGTTTCGAAGGTGGTTACTCCGCCTACACGCCGCGCACGGCGCAGGAACACGCCGACTGCCCTGACGGTATCTGCAACACCGTGCAGATTCCATCCGGCTGGTATCCCTGGTGGGTGAAAGAACAGGGCACCGACGCCAACCCTGAGTACAAATCAGCCGGCGCACCCTTTATGAACCGCGTGCACGAGGGTGGTCAGGCGGGACAATATTTCACCTTCCACCGCACGCACAAGGCCGGCTTCTACCAGCAGGTCGACGTGCCTGCCAATGCCACGGTGCAATTCAGCATCTGGGGCCAGGCCTGGGTCAGCAGCAACGACGAGGCCTCCTCAGACGGCAACGCGCCGATCAATATGCGCATCGGCATCGATCCTTTTGGCGGCACCGATCCCTACAGCCCCAACATCGTGTGGTCTGGACTGCAACAACCATATGACGCTTACCAGCAGTTTGTGGTGCAGGCCCAGGCGCAAGGCAGCCGGGTTACCGTCTTCACCTACTCTGCGCCGCCCTTCCCCATGAGGCATAACGACGTCTACTGGGATGACGCTTCACTCGTCGTCGTCGGCCAGCAACCGGCGCCGCCGCCCGAACAGGAACCCGCGCCCGAACCTGCGCCGGCACCCGGCGACACACCTCAGACGCACACCGTGCAGCCCGGCGAAACCTTATCGGCCATCGCGCGCCAGTACGGCCTCACCGTGGCCGATATTATCGCCGCCAACAATATCGCCGATCCCAACGTCATCAATTCCGGCCAGGTACTGACCTTACCCGGCGGCACAGAAGCCCCGGCCGAACAGCCCGCTCCCTCCCCAACCGGCACCCAGGCCACCACAGAGGCCAATCTGCGCCTGCGCTCGGGACCGAGCACAAACAACGAGATTCTGACCGTGGTTCCCTACGGCACCACTCTGCCGGTCCAGGCCCGCAATCAGGCCGGCGACTGGATTCAGGTCACCTACCAGGGTCAGGCAGGCTGGATGGCCGCCTGGTACACGTCCATCAGCGGCGATCTTAAC
>JBMCFH010000135.1:0-9040 GCA_048620455.1 Chloroflexota bacterium
TTGCTATCTACTGATTGCTAATATTTGACTGACTAGAAATTCGAGGAGATCAAAAGCCTATGTTTGAGAATCTTCCAACCTCCCTTGTGCCCATGGTGATCGAGACCACCGGGCGAGGCGAGCGCGCATACGATATCTATTCGCTGCTGCTGAAAGAGCGCATTATCATGCTCGGCACGCCGATTAATGATCAGATCGCCAACCTCACCGTGGCCCAGCTACTTTATCTGGCCCGCGAGGATCCCAACAAACCCATTCGCATGTACATCAATTCGCCCGGCGGGCAGGTCTATGCCGGCATGGCCATTTACGACACGATTCAGCAGGTGGAGTGCCCGGTGTCGACCGTCGCCGTGGGCTTTACGGCTAGCTTCGGTACGGTGTTGCTGACGGCGGGCACCAAGGGTATGCGCTACGCCCTGCCGAATGCAACGATTCACATGCACCAGCCGCTGGGTGGCGCACAGGGCCAGGCGTCTGACATTGCCATTCAGGCTCAGGAGATCTTGCGCCTGCGCAACACGTTGAACCGCATCCTGAGCAAGCACACAGGACAACCGGTGGACAAGATCGAGCAGGACACCGATCGCGACATTTACATGAGCGCCCAGGACGCGAAAGATTATGGCCTGGTAGACGAGGTATTGACGGAGCCCGGCACCGATCCAGAATCGGCCGAGGCCAATGGTTCGGGCGGTTCGTCCTAGCCCTTGCGTTTATGGCCCAACATGGTCCAGGGCCGGCGGACTACGTTAAGCGTGGTCCCCCGGCCCTTTTTCTGTTCTGCAGAGGATGAGAGAGCACTAACGGCGGGCTGGTTCTGATTTGCAGGTGATGTATACTATCTTTATAATCCCTTCGCATTGACTGTCTGGTTGAGGCTAACTCTCGTGTCGCGGCACCATACTTCGCTCAATCCAGTTACATTATCTATGAAAGATGCCCTATGAATCTCAGTCGCCTTGCCCGCCTTGGTCTTGGTATTATCGCCGTCGCCGTTCCCCTGGTGGCCCTATGGCTGGCCCAGATTCCTGAAGTCAGGACCCAGACGGCGCAGGCAGCCGTTCAGTCCCAACCGTCCGGTATGTACGAGTTGGGCGCCTCGCAGCAGATATCACCCACCGATACGGCGACGAATACGCCGACAGCTACCACTACAGCCTCGGCCACGCCCAGCTCAACGCCCACGGCCTCGGCCACAGCGTCGCCAACCGCCAGCCAGACGCCGCAGAGCACGCCTATCTATGTCGATCAGTACGAACCGAACAACACTTTTGAGGAAGCCTATACGACGTCTCCGGGAATCGTTCTTCCTCTGAACACGATCTGGCCGGTCGGCGATGTGGACTATTTCCGCTTTCACGCCAAAGGAGGGTCGGCCTACGAGGTGCTGACGCGCGATCTGGATGCGGGCATTGACACATACCTCGTGGTATACGATAGCAACGGCAATGTGATCGGCGAAAACGACGACGATACCTCTCTATCGCGCGCCTCAAAGGTGACTTTCTCTGCGTCCAGCAGCAATTTTTACTTCGCTGCCGTGACGAATCTGAATCCCACCGATCCTGCCGATCAGACGTACAGCTTTGAAGTGAAGGAGATTTTGGGCACGGCGACGCCGACGGCCGAGCCCACCGGAACCCCGGTGGCCAGTGTGGACGACTGCGAGCCAAATGGTAGTTTCCAGAATGCGTGCCTCATACTGCTGGACACGACCTACAACTTTGACTTTGTGCCGCCCGAGGACACCGATGAGGACAACGACTTTTTCCGGGTGTGGGTAAAAGAGGGGCTGCACTATACTTGTGAGACTTTCAATCTGTCCAGCGTCAACGACACCAATATGATCTTCTATTCAGGGCCGGGCGACGAGTTTGGCATTGACGGCAACGATGATAAGGATCGTCTTGGCGGCGATTTCGGCAGCCAGGTGAGCTTCCACGCCAATTACACCGGCTGGCTTTACGTGTTGGTGGGCCCCGGCCCCAATATGGATCCTGACTATAGTGTGTCGCACCTCTATACCTACAGCCTGGAGTGCACGCAGGCCCAGGCCACGGCCACGCCGGAGCCCACCACAACATCTCCACCACCGCCGCCTACGGGAAACGGAGGAAATGGCAACGGCGGGGACCCCGTGGCCTCGCCCACACCGTTTGAATTTTCGGAAACAGCGACTCCATCCGATTTTCCCACGTTGCCGCCGCCGACCGAGCCGCCAAATGTGCGGATCAATCCTCTACCGACAGTCACGCCGGCAGCCGAGCCGCAGCGCGAAATCTCGGTTGACGTCACCGTCTATTACGACGCCAATATGAACCAGATGCCAGAACAGAGCGAAGGCGTCATGGATGTTGCCGTGGCTCTCTTTGATAGTGGCAGTGGCGAGCTACTCTCTTTTGGTTACACAAATGAGGCGGGTACGGTGCGTTTTGGCCCCATTTCCAGCCGTAACGCGATACGCGTGGCGGTGCCGTATCTCAATTTCAGCCAGTTGGTGGACGAGAGCACGGCGATACAGTTGCGCATTGCGCCGCGACCGCTACCCGGGGGGATTCCATGAGTCCTTTTAGTTTGACCAGCACCCTAGGGATGGTTCATGTCCGACGCTCCGACAACACAATATAGTATTCGTGACGTGCTCGCCAACCGCCCCCTTATGGTGGCCATTGGCGCCATTCTGATTGGCCTATGTCTCCTGACGGTGTTTGCCATCCTGCTGTTGCGGGGCGAGGGGATTCTGGGCAACGGCAGCGAACCGACGCCATTTGCTTCTGCCGACGATGCTTCTGAAAATGATGTGATCGTGGCTGGCCTCAGTGGCTCCACGCCGGTGAGCCTCACATTGAATATGCCCACTTCGCTGCAGGTGGGGACCCAGACGTTTAGCGTGCGCGCTGAGCCGGTAGACGAAGAGGGCGGCTGGACGCCGGAACTGACTGAAGGACGCACTGCTCTGTGGGTTTACGGTTCCCTGATCAATTACGTCATCGGCCTGCCCAGCAATGACGACAATCGTTCTCTGTTAGAAAGCGTAGGAGCAGGCGACGAGCTACAGTTGACGATGCGCGATGGTACAGAACATCGCTTCGCGGTTACCAATCGCGAGTACGTCTCGACTGATCGGCGCGACGTTTTTGAGCAGGCGACGCCCGGCCTCACGCTGATTCTTGTGCGCGCCCGCGGCGACGAGCGCCTGGTGGTGCAGGCGGATTATGTCGTGGATACGACTGGGGCCGGCGTCGACGGCGTCGAAGACAGCGCCGCGACAGGTAACGCCGTGGAGTTGGGCGAAACTGCTCAGCTGGGCAATTTGCGGCTCACAGTGACCGACGCCAGCGCGCTCTATGATCGGCCGGAAGCGCCATCGGGATTTATCTTCTATCTGGTCAATTTCCAGATACAGAACGCGGGTACCCAGCCGGTGGACCTGGGCGAGTTGCGCTTTGTGCTCAGCGACGATCTGGGCAATCAGTATGCGCTGAATCAACAGGCGGCGCAGATAGGCGCAGCGGAGTCGGGTGACAATGAGCCACCATCGGGTGTGCTGGCCTCAGAAGAGACGCGTAACGCTATTGTCGGTTACCAGATTCCTGCCAGTCTGAGCAGCTCCAGGCTGACCTGGACCGTCAGCCGCTCCGGCGGCACAGGGCAAATCCAGGTGTCAATTCCCTTTGCGGAGACGAGTGAGGCGGCAGCGCAGCAGGCCACAGTGAACCTGCAGGGTGCGGAAGTCTCAACTGATGGCACCAGCCTAAATCTGACGGGGCAGATAACGAATAACGGGTCACAGCCACTGATTGTCAGCGAATCGAACGTGACGCTGACCAGTAATGGGACGGTGCACCTGATGCTGTCGACGAACCCTGCATTCCCCTGGACGGTGCCGCCCGGTCAGAGCGTTCCCTTTTCCCTCTCGTTCCAACGCCCGTCGGGGGCCGAAGCGCTCTTCACTATTCTGAATTACCCCTTTGAACTGAGCGGATTGCGCTAACCTGCGGGTTGCCAGGAAGTGGGTCAGGCCCGTTCTTCCCCCGCTGTTTCTTCCTCGCTCGTTGCCGGCGCCTGCCGGCTCGCGTTTCCATCAGGCTGTTCCTGCATCTGGGTTTCGTCGACAGAATCGTTTTCCGATCCGTTAAACAAGAACTCTAGAGACGATGATTCCCGCGTGCCGCGGCTCGTATGGTAGAGAATCATGCCTACGGTGATGGAGATGATACCCAAAACGAGCCCACCAAGCTGCAGCGGTCCCACGTAAGGGCGTTCGAATTGGGGTGAAACGTGGGTGCCAATTCCCAGAAGGTCGGACAGACCGGCAATGTAAGTGAATACCAGGCCGGTCGCTGCCAGGCGGATGCCAATGTCCGCCTGCAACGAGCGCGGGGTGTCGGGGTCGCGCAGGCTGTAGATGTGCAGGAAGCCGGCCAATGTGAGCAAAGTGAGTCCCAGCAAAAGTTGGAACATCTGCACCATGCCGAAGCCGGGCGTCAGGTCCAGGCCCAGAATTTCGGCAGCCAGGGAAACCACAGTGAGTACGTTGCCCACCAGGAATAGAAGCAGGACAATAATGTTCCACGCCAGCGTCTTCTGTTGTGGGTTCATGGATGAGTCTGTCTCACTATCCGTGTGATTGGCCAGCCGAATAACAAAACGCCGCGCACAATACGCGGCGTTCTCTCGTCTGTCGGGGCAGCCGGATTCGAACCGACGACCTCTTCAACCCCATTGAAGCGCGCTACCAAGCTGCGCCATGCCCCGAGCAGTCTGGATTCTAGCACTTCGACCGCTTCCATGCAAATAATCCAACCCGTTACTAACGGGCCGTTGCTAACGGCCGTCGTCCCAGAGAACGGCGTTCAGGTCGCCACTGACTCCAGGTAGGGAGCAAGGAGCGTTAGCATGCCCAGGGCGAAGTTGTAAACAAAGTGTACCCATATGGCCGTGGTCGTATTATAGCGGTCGCGCACCAGGCCGAGCACAATGCCGATGCCGAAGACCAGTATCGTTGCCGGGGTGAACCCGTACTGAATGTGGGCCAGGGCGAAGATGAAAGAGGTGACCCACAGGCCAAAGACCGGTTGCAGCGCGCCGCGGAAAAGGATCTCTTCGCCGACACCCGCCGCCAGGGCCAATATAAACCACTCTCCAACGGTGTCCATGTTACTCAACAGTAGCGAGTTGAGGTCTTCCAGTATCTCTGCCTGTTCGGGATCGAGGAGCAGAAACAGCAATCCGGTCAGCCATTGGAGGACGAGGAGGAGGCCTACCCAGCGCAGGCCGTGCCACAGCTGCCGCGCGGTTGGCTTCTCCAGGGCCAGACGAGAGAGGATCTTCCAGCCATCGCGGCGCACAAAGAGCCCCACGCCGGCAATGCCCACAGCCGCGTAGAGCATTTCCGAAGCGACTACCTCTACGAGGGATGCGGCGGTGCTCGTTTCTGCCAACCCTTCCAGCCCTCCCTGAGTGAGGGTCAACACGCTGTTGCCGATCAGGTATCCGGCCAATATCAGGGCCAGCGTGTGCACCGGGGAGTGCGGATCGATGGGAATCAGGCGCGCATAAAGGCGGCGCGCCTCGGGCAACGTGGCCAGAAGCCCCCAGATGGCGGTGAGCAGCAACGCCAGCCCCGCGGGGCGGAAGACGGACAGATTCATACCCAGGTCGGCTGCTTGCAGCTGATCGGGCGGAATTAATAACAGCGCCAGCCCCAGTAAGAACAGCGGCAGGTTTAGAAGCAAGAGCACCCAGTTGAAGGCGCGGCGTGCTGTCGCCGTGCCGCTGGATTCGATCACATTTGCCAGGTAGATGATGCCGAAAAGAAGAATGAGTCCGATGGCGAGCGTCATGGAGTTGGTCCTGATGACTTCGAGTTGATTAGCAAGCGGCAGGCGAGCACCGCCGTCTATTAACGACTGCTCAACTATATCATCATACTCCAAATTCAGCTTGTCGGGCCGTTCCCTTCTCATTACAATCGAACATATGAACCGGGAAGCTCTCGCACGGCTGCGACGCCTGGGAGTGGTGAAAGGGGTTAAGAACCTAACATCCGCGCAATCGCACCCCGCGTCGAGCAGAGACAGTGAAAAAGAGGAGAAGGCGCCTCATTTGCAGGCGCCTGATGGCGATCCTCAACCGCTTCCATCGTTGCTACCGGGCCTGCAGCTGACCGAGACGGCCGAGGGGGAGTGTTACGTGTTGGACAAGGTTTATCCCCTGGATTACCGTCACGGTTCGGCGTGCCTCCACGAGCTGTTGGAGTTGGCGACGGGGCCGGTGGCCTGTTTTTGCCAGGATGAGCGCCTGGGCAAGGCGCACTTTCGCGATTACCTTTTCCTGGATACGGAAACGACGGGCCTTGGCGGCGCAGGCACCCTGGCCTTTATGGTCGGCGCAGCGTTTTACGAAGACGATGCCTTCGTGGTGCGCCAATATTTCCTGCGCGACCATGGCGACGAGCCGGCGATGTTGCTCATGTTGGACGAGTTGCTGCAGGAGCGAGCCGGGCTGGTGACCTTCAACGGCCAATCGTTTGACCTGCCGTTACTGGAAAGCCGCTTCTTACTGAATCGCATGCCGCTTTCGCTGCGGGAGTGGCCCCACCTGGATTTGCTTCCGCCATCGCGCCGCCTGTGGCGCAGGCGCTTCGATTCGTGCGCGTTGGGCGCGCTGGAGCAAAATGTATTGGGGCTCACCCGCACGCACCAGGACGTCCCCGGATGGCTCATTCCCAGCCTTTATCATCACTATCTGCGCACAGGGGATGGCCGCGAGTTGTCCCGCGTCTTCTACCACAATCGCATGGATATGCTCTCCATGGTCACTCTCGCCACGCGCATCGTGCGCCAGTTTGACGCGCCGCAGGCAGGCGACCACCCTATCGACCTGTTGGGGCTTGGTAAGTGGCAGGTGGATCTGGGTCTGAAGAAAGAGGCGGAACAGACGTTGCGGCTGGCAGCAACACCGGATTTACCGACTGACCTTTACCGGCAGGCGCTCTTGCGGCTCGGTTACCTTTTGAAGCGGGCCGGTAGGCGAGAGGAGGCTGTCGAAGTGTGGCAACAGGTGGCCTGTATAAGCTTTGACGACGTTACTGCGCACGTGGAGCTGGCCAAACAATATGAGTGGCATGATGTGAATCTGCCCCTGGCTCAGACGTGGACGGAACGCGCCCTGGCGCTGGTTGATGGCGCCGGCTCCGCTGCGGTGCGCGCCGAACTGGAACATCGCCTGCAGCGACTGGAACGGAAACAGGCGGGAGTCGACGAATAGGCCCGCCGATGAGACGAAAGCGTTTTTCGCTGCGCTCGTTGCTCTGGTCAGGTATCCAGATTTCAATCGGCGCAGTCATTTTGTTTCAGGTAGCGAGCTGGCGTCTGCAGAGCACGTCGGGCGATTCTTCGTCAGGTGACCCCACACCGGATCTGCTGGCTTACGAAGATCGCACCATTCCGCCTACCTATACACCGCGCATCGTTTCTACAATCGTTCCCGGCGCCACCTACTTTGCCACGCCGGCGGCGACTTCCACACTGTCACCGGACGAACAGATTCCGGACACGGCGCCCCCGGCGACGCCCACGCCCACCCCATTCGAAGTCCCCGATTATCTGGAGCGTTCGGTCGACGTGCACGCGCTGGACGGCCCGCCTGCCAGCACCGAATGTGGCGATAGGGGCTTCGTCTTCTACAGCCAGTTCCCCAGCAATGTCTCGGGCAGTAGCCGGGACTACCATGTTTATTTGCCGCCCTGCTATGGGCACGATGGGCGTGTGTATCCCGTGCTCTATCTCATTCACGGCTCGGGCCACAATGACGACCAGTACATCCACCTGGGCCTGGCGCAACACATCGATCAGGGTATCCTCGAGGGCCGCTACCCGCCCTTCATCGTGATTATGCCCGACAGCGGTTCCTGGGGCGATGCCACGTCGGGCGGCGAACGCAGCATCGAAGGCGTGACGGTGCAGGATCTGATTCCCTACGTAGACGCTTCCTACTGTAGCTGGTCCGTCCGGGAGGGACGTTCTATCGGCGGTATCTCGCGCGGCGGCTATTGGGCGTTGATGATCGCCTTCCGGCAGCCGGAGATGTTCGCCGCGGTCTCGGGCCACAGCAGCCAGCTGCGCCTGTCTGTCGATCCGCCCCAGTATAATCCGCTGGCTACGTACGCTTCGGCCAATCTCTCTAATCTGCGCATCTGGATGGATTGGGGCGAGCGTGACTTCTTGCGCGCGGGCCAGGAACAGCTTCACCAGATGCTGATGAACGCCGGCATTCCACACCGCGTGAAGATCAGCCCGGGAAACCACGCCAACTACTACTGGTTTGAACACCTGGGCGAGTACCTGGACTGGCACGCCGAAAGCTGGCCCATGGCCCGCGAGGTGTACCCGCCCTGCGAGCGCTAGCCCGTTTGCTGCTCCGTCCGCAAGCGCCCGTAATGTTCGCGATACAGCGTCTGCGCGTGGGAGATGCGGTCCAGGGCCACCGAGCGCGGTTCCCAGCCCAGGCCCTCCACACGTTTTCCTTCCAGATCCTTATAGCGGTTGAAGAAATGAGCCACTTCTCTCAAGTAGTGGCTGGGCACGTCGGACAGGTCCCGATAGTCGGCGTAGAGAGGGTCGTGATCGGCCACAGCCAGCACCTTGTCGTCTGAGAGGTCCTGGTCCCGCATGCGGAACAGACCAATGGCGCGCGCCTGCAGGACACAGCCGGGAAAGGTGGATTCTTTGATCAACACCAGGACGTCCAGCGGATCGCCGTCATCGTACAGGGTCTGTGGAATCAGGCCGTAATCGGCCGGGTAGTGCAGGGGGGACGCCAGGACACGGTCCAGGCGAATGTAGCCGCCCTCATGGTCGAATTCGTACTTATTGCGCGTCGTCCCCGGGATTTCCACAATGACGTTGATCAGGTGCGGAGCGTCGGGGCCGGCGGGAAGGTCGTGCCATAGGTTTCGCATGCGATTTCCTCGTAGCAAGTCGAATAGAAGATGCGCTAGATTGTAGTTTAGAGTGCGGCTTACGGCTACCTT
>JBMCFH010000136.1:0-9018 GCA_048620455.1 Chloroflexota bacterium
TACAACACCTGCTCGGCCACCTCAACAACGGTGCGCAACGTCTCCACGTCCGAGACCATCAGGTTCAGGGTCGTAATAGGGCTGTCGCGCCATATCGCCAGCCGTTCGCGCACGCGCTCGCGGGGGCCGACGAGGGCCACCTCGTCGATCAGCGCGGGCGGCACCCGGGCCATGGCCTCCCCCCGGCGTCCCGACAGGTACAGTTCCTGGATCTCACGCGCGGCCTCTTCGTATCCATAGCGCGCGGCGAGATCATTATAGAAGTTTTTGTCACGCGAGCCCATGCCGCCCACGTAAAGAGCAAGCATCGGGCGCAGGGCGTTATAGCAGGCACCAAGGCTGTCGTCAATGGCCACGGGCGTCATGGGCGCGATGTCAAAAGCGTCCAGGCTTTTGCCCGCCCGCTGCAGGCCGCGCTCCACGTGTGGGCGGAAAATCTCGTCGTACCGTTGGGGCGCAAAGAAGATGGGCAACCAGCCGTCGGCGATCTCCGCTGCCAGGGCCACGTTCTGCGGCCCAATCGCTGCCAGATAGATGGGAATGTCCGGCTGCGCCGCCAGCGTGCTTTTCAACGGTACACCGAGGCCTGTGGCGTCGGGCCCGTCATAGGGAAGCTGGAAAATGTCGCCGTCATAGGTCACCCGCTCGCGCCGCAGGATGGCGCGCACGATCTCCACGTACTCGCGCGTGCGTCGCAGGGGCCGCGCATAGCTCACACCGTGCCAGCCCTCCACCACCTGTGGCCCGGAGAGGCCCAGGCCCAGGAGAAAGCGCCCGCCGGAGAGCTGATTCAGGGTCATCGCCGTCATCGCCGTATTGGCCGGCGTGCGGCCCGGCATCTGCATGATGGCCGTGCCCAGCCGGATGCGCTCCGTCAGCGCGCCCAGCCAGGCCAGGGGCGTGACGGCGTCCGAGCCATAGGCTTCGGCGGTCCACACGGCGGACACGCCGAGCCGGTCCGCTTCCTGAACCATCTCTACCGGCAACTCGACTTTTCCGCTGGAGTAGCCTAACATCAATCCCAGTTGCATAGGGTCCCTCGAAGCCGGCTGCCATCTGTCAGGATCGCAGCCGTTTTTTTAGTATATTTGTATGAGATGATACAGTACTTCTCACCCAGGCGTAAAGCACCCGGCTCCCGTAGTATTGTCTCTACCATAACCTCTTCCCGAGAGTTAGGGGAGCCAAGCGAAACAGCACGTTCGCGACTATCCCGCAGGAAATGATTTTCTTGCGGGATTTTTTTTGTAAGGTATTGACCGCACGGATTGCAAAGAAAAAGCTCCAACCGCCTGGTTGGAGCTTTTCATATTCTGTGTGTGCCCCATAGGGGAATCGAACCCCTGTTTTGGGCTTGAAAGGCCCACGTCCTAGTCCACTAGACGAATGGGGCGTCTCGCGCCTCTGTCGCCGCTGACCGGGTGTAACCCGGCCCCCCTGGCGTTGAGGCCAAAACAGCAGGAAGAATTCTACCACCGCGCTTAGATATGATCAAGTGCAGTCGACGATGAAGCGGCGGATCTAACAAGATATCTAGGCGTTGAGAGGCTGCTCCTCCTCTTGCGCCTCGTCGCCGGCCGCGCCATCCTGCGCCTGGGCTCGCTGCCAGATAGCCTGCGCCAGCCGGCGCGCCGTAGCCGGCAGCGGCGAACGCGCCTTTGTCAGCGCCAGGGGCACGCCCTGGGCCAGCGCGCGCAACTGATTCTTGTCATATCCCACGTCGAATGCAAGCCGCGAGCGAAGCCCCTTTTCCACGGCGTCCGAGGACAGTTGGGGGTTGGGCGTCACCTGATTCAGAATGTAGGCGCTCTGCCCCTCAGCCTCCACTCGCGCCAGGAACCGCGCGGCGTGGCGAGCGATTTGTACCGAGACAACGTCGGCCGTCACCACCTGGAAGATCATATCGGACCGTTCCAGTACGACCTGCACGGCAGGATTGAGCAGCGGCGGCAGATCGACGATCACAAAGCGCCCGTGCTGACGCAACAGAGCCAGCACAGCGGCTGTCAGCTCGCCGGGGGGAGCGCTGGACAGTTGCGGTTGTGACGGCGCAGCCAACACGCGCATACCGCAGCGGTGCAGCAACAGGGTTTCCTTTAACGTGGGCCAATCAAGTTCGTCGATCGAGGGCAGATCATTCCAGGTGGCCCCCGTCGCCAGCCGCAGGTGGGCCGTCAATTGCCCGCCGGAGGGCGATAGATCGACGACGCACACTTCCTGCCCGCTGGCCACCCGCAGCGCGGCTCCCAGATTGGCCGCCAGCGTCGTGCGCCCCACCCCGCCGCGCATGCCGAAGAAGCTGGCGACAAAGCCTCCCGGCCCTTCGTCATCGGATTCAGCCGTCGCCGGGTGCAACAGGTCGTCAATGTGCTCCATCAAGGCCTCTGGCTGTACCGGCTTGCTCATATAATCATCGGCGCCGCTGGCCAATGCTGCCTCGCGGTCCACAGCCTGGGCCCGCGCCGTGAGCATCAGGATTGGCAGATGGGCCGTCTCCTCATCATTGCGGATCATTGCGCAGAGGTCGTGCCCGCTGATGTCGGGCATCATCACGTCCAGAATCAGCAGGTCAGGCGCCTCGTCCTTGATGCGCTGCAGCGCCTTGCGCGGGTCTTCCTCGGTGGTCGGCGTGTGCCCGCCCCGCTCGAGCATCATGCTCACCATATGCAATAATTGGGCGTCGTCGTCGATTACCAGAACCTTGGCCACAATGCGTCTCCTTTAACCAGACAGCGTGCGAATTCAGTCCTTATGGCGCGAGAGGCAAAAAGCGCCCACGCGCTCCTTTCGCACCAGAATCAGATCGCCGCTGTAGGTAACATCCGGATAAAGGGCCGCACAGGCCTCGGCATCGAAAATCGGCTGGAAATGGCCGAGCGTGTGTACCAGAATTGCACCCGGGGTCATCTGCCCATCGTGCATGACCGAGCCATGGATTTCAAAAGAGGGGACGGTCAAAAATACCTGAACGGGGCGACCGCGGGCGAAAATCGAGCGCCCTTGTGCTGAGCCCATTATCGTGCCTTCGCGGCGGTCTTGTAGTACGATAAAGTTGATATTATCCTTGCGGAAGGAAGCGGCCGAGTAACTGCCAATGATTTTTGCCGGCTCGTGCATTCGCGACACGTAGGCGTCTTCCAGATCCAGGAAATCGGTGTTGGGGTTATTGAGCTCCGACAGGAGGCCGCTGGTGCCGACCTGTGTTCGCCCCGAAACGCGATAAGCATCGGTAAAAAGGTCAATATTGATGATGTGGCGTCCAAGCGCGCTCATCCTTTCTTCCCTTTTCCCAGACAGATGGCCATCCGGACAGCAGCCGACACACAGGACGACCTTCAACAATCTCGCTTTTCAGGCGATAATGCTCCCCGCGTGTCGTTACTGCTATTGGATGCTACTGTTGAACCGGCACGTTATTGACACATCGAACCGTGCTGCCATTTTCTCCGCCGGCACGGTTCACGCTATAGGGCATAATGGCTATGCGCCCGGGCCCACGGCATGGGCATGATGAGGAACCAGGCCCCAATTCTCAATGCCCCAATATATCACCCAGGCCTTCCCCACTATATCTTTGTGGGGCAAGAAAGACCAGTTGCGGGAGTCGCTGGAGTTGTTGCGATTGTCTCCCATGACAAAATACTGCCCGTCCGGCACCCGCCAACTGCCCGTCTGGTAATTGGCAGCGCCGTTGAGGTACGGCTCGTCGAGGACGACGCCGTTGACACTCACCTGTCCATCGGAGATCTCCACCAGGTCACCGGGCAGCCCGATGATGCGCTTGATGTACTCTTTGCTTTGGTCGCGAGGAAAATGCAGGACAATGATGTCGCCCCGTTGCGGTTCTTCCAGATAGTAACTGAGCTTGTTAATAATCAGATACTCCCCTTCTTCCAGCGTGGGCATCATGCTGTGCCCCTCAACACGATAGCGACCTGTTGCCGTGTTCACCAGCCAGAAGATAAAAAGGGTGAGGAGTAGTGTCTCGACAATTTCGCGCGCGATGACGCGGAAGGGCTGCTGAACTCGCTGCTCGACCGCGCCTTCACTGGAAACCGCAGGATAAGGGGGTTTGTATTGGGACTCCTCAATCGTGGCCATTTTTCACCTTCGGGCATTATAAGTGAGCGGATGAGCGGTTGCAACTGGCGTCCAGCCGCGTTAACTATTCTCCAACGAGGGTCATCTCTGCCCTATCGGCATTGCCGCTCCGTGGGCTATACTACGTGCAAGATAGTATGAGGCAATGACACTCACAATAGCCACGTTCCAGGAGGCCAACCACCGACGATGATTCTACTGACCGGCGCAACCGGCTTCCTGGGCCACCACCTTGTCGCGCAACTGCAACAGATCCTGCATGCCAGGGGCAGAGAGATGAGTTGCGTGCGCGCCGTGGTGCGACCGGGCAGCGACACGCGACAGCTTGAGGCAGCCGGGGTGCAGCCGGTCACGGTGAGCGACATCAGCCGGCGGGAGGCGCTGGAAGACGCCTGTCGCGGTTGCCGGTACGTCATTCACGCCGCGGCGCTCTTTCGCCTGTGGGGCCGCCTGCCCGACTTCTGGCGTACGAACGTGGGCGGCACACACGCCGTGCTGGAGGCAGCGCGGCGGGCGGGCGTGGAGCGCCTCGTGCACGTCTCAACCGCCGTGGTTGTGGGCCGGCCTCGACCGGGAACCGTCGTCGACGAGACGCACCCCTGCGACCCGCAGGATTTCTACCAGCGCACCAAGCTGGAAGCGGAACAGCTGGCGCTCGCTTACCACCGCAACTGCGGCCTGCCGGTGACCATCGTGCGACCCGGCGCGCTCTACGGACCCTGGGGCCGTTACGCCTTCAATCGCCTCTTCTTCGAGGACCCCTTGCGCGGTCTGCGCATCAAGGTGCACGGCGGTCAGCGCCTGACCTTTCCCGCCTACGCGCCGGACGTGGCCCGCGGCATTCTCGCCGCCCTGGAGAAGGGCCGGCCGGGTCGCGTCTATAACCTCAGCGGGCAATCGTTGTCGCACAACGCCATTAACGACGTGGTCAGCGACCTGGCGGGCATCAGCCGCCGGCGGCTGAACGTGCCCACGCCGGCTGTTCTGCTGCTGGCGCGCGCCTGGACGGCGCTGTCGCGCTTCACGGGACGCGAGCCATTTTACCCCACCAACCTGGCCCACTACGTTTTCCAGGATTGGCCGCTCTCCTCAGAACGGGCGCGGCGGGAGCTTGGATTCCAGACCACCCCGTTTCGCCGTGGCGCGCGAATGACATTAAAATGGTATTGGGAGCAGGGGATATTATAAGCGCTCCGGAGTCGTCTGAGAAATCCGATGTCTTTGAGACATCGGATTTCTTGAGCGTCATAAACACAACCAAGCGGAGGAACCATGACAATCAAGGTCTTTACCGTTGAGGAAATGGTAGCGGCAGAAAAGGCTGCGGATGCGTCCGGTGTCAGCTATGCGGAGATGATGGAAAAGGCGGGCCACGGCGTGGCCCTGGCCCTGGCGGAACGGTATCCGGTTCAGGGCAAGCAAGTGCTGGTGCTGGTGGGACCGGGCAACAACGGCGGCGACGGTCTGGTTGCAGGGCGCTATCTGGCGCAGATGGGCGCGGAGGTGTCGTTCTACCTCTATCGCGAGCGCGACGCGCAGACAGATGAGAATTTCGCCCGCATCGTGGAGATGGACCTGTTCCAGGCCAACGCCGACTTCGACCAGCGCTACCGGGTGTTACGCCTGCGGCTGCGCAACGCCGACGTGGTCATCGACGCGCTGCTGGGCACCGGCGTGGACCGGCCCATCGGCGGCGAGCTGGCCAAATTGATGCGCCAGGTGCAGGCCGGGCTGCAGGAACGCGAGGGAGCCGGCTCGCCGGACGACCTGCCCGGACTGACGAGCACAACGACGGTGGAGGCCAGCGACGGCGGCGGCGAGCGCCCCTACATCGTCGCCGTGGACTGCCCCAGCGGCCTGAATACGGACACGGGCGAACTGGACCCCCTGGCCATTGCCGCGGACCTGACGGTGACCTTCGCCGGGCCCAAGCGCGGCCATTTCATCTTTCCCGGCGCGGCGGCCCTGGGCGAGCTGGTCGTCGCCGATATCGACATCGGCGAAGAGCTACCCGAGGTACAGGCGGTGCCCGTGGCGCTGGTCACGGCGGACGCCGCTCGCGCCCTGTTGCCGCAACGGCCCAGCAGCGGCCATAAGGGCACCTTTGGCAAGGTGCTCATCGCCGCCGGGTCCCAGCATTATTGGGGCGCTCCCCTGCTTTGCGGGCGTGGCGCCTATCGCGCCGGCGCGGGTCTGGTAGCGCTGGCGGTGCCCGGCGTCGTGCGCCCGGTGGTCGCCGGCCAATTGCCGGAAGCCACTTACCCCCCGGCGCCCGACGAGGGCAATTTCAACAGGGAAAGCGCCCGTTTCCTGCTGCAAGAAATGACGGGCTACGACGCGCTGCTCTTTGGCCCGGGCCTGGGCCAGGCGACGACGTTCGTGCAGGCGTTGCTGGAAGATGCCCAATCGCTGCCGCCGCTGGTCGTGGACGCCGACGGGCTGAACGTATTGGCCCAGATGGAGCAATGGTGGCAGCGGCTGCCGGCGAACAGCGTGCTGACGCCGCACCCGGGCGAGATGGCGCGGCTGGCGGGCGTGGGGTTGGGCGACCTTAAGGAACAGGATCGCGTGGCGCTGGCCCGCGAGAAAGCTGAGGCCTGGAACCAGGTCGTCTTGCTCAAGGGGGCCTTTACGGTGGTGGCTGCACCCGACGGTCGCTGCCGCCTCCTGCCCTTCGCCAACCCGCTGCTGAGCGCGGCGGGTAGCGGCGACGTGCTCGCCGGGGTCATCGTGGCCCTCCTGGGCCAGGGGCTGGCGCCCTTCGACGCCGCCGCGCTGGGCGCCTACCTGCACGCGGCTGCGGGTGAACTGGCGAGTGCGGAGTGGGGCGACGCGGGCTTGCTCAGCGGGGAAATCGCCGACTGGGTGCCGGAGGTACGCATGCGGCTGGGCTAGGGAATCCTCCGGGAGGCTTGCGGATAGACGCCCACTGCCGGTGACGCTCGCAGAGCCTCCCGGAGGTTGTCTCCCAAATGAAAAAACGGCCTGACAATCAATGCCAGGCCGTCTCATAACCTCTTCTACTTGAAGTATTCTTTCAGGCTGCGGCGCGCTCCTGCACAGTTACAGCGGGGCGGAACTTATAGCCGTAGACAATCATGCCCTCTTCGCCCTCGCTGCGCAGCTTGCGCGTGACCATTTCCACGGGCATGCCGATCTGAACCTCTTCCTCATCCATATCGGTCAGTTGCGCCGTGACCAGCGGCCCTTCTTCCAGCTTGATGAGCGCCACGGTGTAAGGCGCGTTGTTCTCGAAGCCGGCGGGCGGATCGTAAATGGTGGTATAAGAGTAGACCTCGCCCACGCCGGTGAAGGTATAGAGTTCCTTGGCCGGCGCCTCACACGCCAGACAAACGTCGCGCGGTGGGAACAACTTTACCCCGCACGTGTCGCACGTTTCGCCGACCAGTTTGTATCGTTCTGATTTTAAACGCCAATGACGTGATACCTGCATCGTAGTGTAACCTCTCTTTTTTCTGCCTTTCCCGCTATGATTGCTAACTATCGATAAGACCCAATCGCGGGTACCAAAAGCGGGACGCGGTCCTTGCGACCCAGTGACTACTATAAGGTGAGATCTCTTTCAGAAGCTGCCAGAGCGACTCTCAAAGCTCTCAAAAGCTATCAAAGCCGCGAAAAAGGGCCATATAGAAGCCGGTCTTTTTCTATCTATCCTTCGTTATGTCAAAATCATGTCATCAGATGTCAAGACGGTGACATAAAGCCATCAGATGTCGTTCAGTCAATGCGCAGTACGTGCGTGGCTGCCGTCGCGCCCGTCATGCCCAGATTTTGGGCCAGGCCCACGCGCGCGCCGGGGATCTGGCACTCGCCCGCCTCGCCGCGCAGTTGTTGCGCCACTTCCAGCACCTGGTAGACGCCTGTGGCGCCCACGGGGTTGCCGCGCGCTTTCAGGCCGCCAAAGGTGCTGATGGGAATCGCGCCGCCACGGCCGATGGCGCCGTCACGCGCCAGTTGCCAGCCCTGCCCGCGCGCGGCAAAGCCGCACGCTTCCAGCGCCAGCGCCGCCATGATGGTGTAAGAATCGTGCAGCTCGAACAGGTCTATCTCTTGCGTTGTGACGCCCGCGGCGCTCAGCGCTTTCTCCGCACTCTTCGCAGCGGCGGACAGCCACAACGGATCGCGGCGGTCGTGAATGGCAATGGTGTCCGTCGCCAGCGCCGACCCGGCAATGCGCACCGGTTTGGGCACCATGTCCTTGGCCCGCTCGCTGCCGGTGATAATCAGCGCCGCGGCTCCGTCGGCCAGGGGCGCCATATCGAAGAGCGAAACGGGGTCGGCGACCACCGGCGCGCGCGCAAAGCGCTCCGGCGGCAGCTGGTTGCGGAACATGGCGTCGGGGTTATTGGCGCCGTTACTGTGCGCGTTGCTGCTGAAATTGGCGAAGTCGGACAGCTCGAGGCCGTGCTCGTGCATGTAACGGCGCATCATCAGCGCCGCGGCTCCCGCCGCCGTCAGGCCGTGGATAGCCTCGTAGTCGGCGTCGAGGCCCGTGGCCAACTCGGCGATGACGGCGCTGCCCGTCTCGTCGGTCACTTTCTCCACGCCGACGACCAGCGCGGTGCGCACCAGCCCGCTCTTCACCGCCAGCACCGCCTGGCGCACGGCGGCGCCGCCAGAAGCGTCTGCGGCCTCCACGGTCACCGCCTCCACGCCGCGCAGGCCGGCAAAGTCGGCCACCAGCGCGCCCAGGTGATCCTGCTGGCTGAGTCGCCCGGCGAGCATGTTGCCCACGTAGAGGGCGTCGATGTCGGTGGTGGCAGCGTCGTCCAGGGCCTCCTCGATGGCGTACCACGCCAGGTGGCGGATGGACGTGTTCCAGTGCTCGCCTACGTCGGTTTTACCAATGCCGATAATTGAAACGTCGTTGTTGGTCATAAAATGCTCTTTCCTAAG
>JBMCFH010000137.1:0-9006 GCA_048620455.1 Chloroflexota bacterium
GTGTTGGTCGGCGTGGCCGTGTTGGTCGCCGTGGCCGGCGGCGTCGGCGACGAGGTGGAGGTGGACACGATGGGCGGCGCCAGCGTGTTGGTCATCGTCGCCGTCGGCGATTGCGTGGGCACGTCCGTGGCCGGTTCGACAATGCCCATGCCCTCCCCGGCCGGCGGTTCCGCCGCCTGGCTCACCTCGTCCGGCGAGCGCATCAGCATACCCAGGGCCGAAATGCCCAGGGTGAGCAGCAGTAAAATGCCGACACAGCCAATGCCATCGATTCCGTTGCGCATACCCGTTGGTCTTCCAGCCATAGCGTCGGTGAGAATAGCGCAGGGCAGCCAGAGCAGTCAAGAAGGTGGCAGGTCAAAACGCTTTTGTTATACTCATCTCTAACGTTTATCGTGATCTCAAGTGCCCCCAACAAACATAAGCGCAACTTTTGGCTGTGTGGCGTGTTTACTTAAGTAACATGCCGGGGGTTATCGTGAAAAGATAACGGCATGGATGAAGCGGAACTGATTGCAAGGGCCAGGGCGGACAATGAGGCCTTCGGCCTGCTGTACGAAAAGTACGTGGATAAAATCTATAACTACGTTTACTACCGCACAGGTAACCGCGGCGACGCGGAAGATCTGACGGCCCGCGTCTTTTTCCGAGCGCTGCAACACATGCCCGATTACGAAGATCGCGGACATGCCTTCTCGGCGTGGCTCTACCGCATCGCGCACAATCTTGTAGCCAACTGGCACCGCGACAACAGCCGCCACCAGATGGTCTCCCTGGACGCCCTGGCCTATTGGCAGGTGGAACAGGATGGGCCAGAGGCCGCAGCCGAGCTGATGGACGATAAGGAGGCGTTGCTCGAGGCTTTCCACCGGCTGCCGGGTGATCGCCAGGAACTGCTCATTTTGAAATTCGTTGAACAGCTGAGCAATGCCGAGATCGGCGAAATAATGGGCCGCAGCGAGGGCGCCATCAAATCCCTCTACCACCGCACGCTTCAGGCCTTGCACGATGATTTGACTCACCGGCGGCACAGGCGACGACATCTGTTGCGCGCCTTCTGGCGCCGGCAGACCAACGAACATAGTTCCTGAAAACCAGGCGCGAAAGGAGAACGTATGCACATCGTGATGGATGATGCCGGAGACGTGCCGGCGTCCTTGCGTGAGGAGTTAGATATCTACATCATCCCCGTCAACATCATGTTTGGCACCGAGGAGTATCTGTCCGGCGTAGACCTGGACCACGCTGCTTTCTATAAGAAGGTGGAGGAGGTCGGGGATCATAATTTCCCCAAGACCTCGCAGCCCACGCCCTACCAGTTCGAACAGGCCTATGGCGAGCTGATAGACCAGGGAGTGCAGGAGATTCTGACGATAACGGTCAGCGAGAAATTGAGCGGCACCTACGCCTCGGCGGTGGCTGCGGCGCGCACTTTGGAAGGAAAGGCCACGTTCCACCTCTTCGACTCCCAGGCCGGCTCTGCGGTACAGGGCATGATGGTCGTCGAGGCCGCGCGCATGGCTCGCGACGGTGCGGACATCCAGGCCATCATGGCGCGCCTGGAGCATCTGCGCGAGCGGTTTAGCGTCTACTTCCTCATCGACAGCCTGGAATACGCGGTCAAGGGCGGGCGCGTCAGCTCCCTGCGCTCGGCGATGGCCACGTTGCTCAACATCAAGCCGATTATGACGTTGGACGATGGCCTGATTGTAGAGGCGAGCAAGGTGCGCACCTATAAGAAAGCGCTGCAATACATGATTGACGCCGCCGTGGGCGATGTGGGCCAGGCGCCGGTGAGCCTGACGGTGATGCACGCCGGGCAGCCGGATGCCGGTCAGACCCTGCTGGAAAAGGCGCGCGCCGAGCTGAACGTCACCGAGGAGTTCCTCGTGGATATGTCGATTGCTGTGGCCATCAACCTGGGGCCGGGCGCGCTGGGCCTGGTGGCGATGCCGCAGGAGTAGACCTGTACAGCGATTTGGTAAATCGCTGCCAAACGAGTTACCAACTCGTTCTACCGACTGTACGGCGATTTGGCGACCTGGGAAATCGTTTACTGTCAAGGAAGAGACACTTATGGACAATGAAGCGCTCCAGGATCTACTGACCGCGCACGCCGATGCGCTGAATCAGGGACAGGAGAGCGTGGGCCGGCTCCTCCGTTCACACCCGGCGCTGCCGCCCGGCGCACGTCCGCTGCTGGCGTTGGCCTGGCAGTTGAAGCAGACGCTGGTCCCGGTGCCTGTCCCTCCCTCGTTCAGGGCGGACCTGCGCCAACAGTTACACGCGGCTGCCGGTGAAGATCGGCCCGCGCCTATGGTAGTGAACACGGGTGGGCGACGACGACCGTTATGGATGGGCGCGGCAGCGCTTGGCTCAATCCTCCCCCTTCTGGGCCTCCTTCTTTTCTGGCGCAGGCGACAACGGACACACACGTTGGCGGGCGCTACCTGAGATTGTCATAGCGTATTGCTTGTGATAAAATGCACACAATTTGGCCAGGGGGCCAGAGTTTTTGGCGCGCCCCCTCAGAATCCTTATCCAGGCCATCGGTTTATCAGGAATAGATCATATGAAATACGGTAAACATTTTGTTGCTGTCACCGGTCTCGTTGCAGTTCTCTTCATCATCGTTTATGTGCTGCTGCGGGCCATCTATCAGCTACCTATTGCCGCCAGCGGTGAAGCCATCGCCATCGACTCCCTCTTCGAGGCCCATTTCTTCCTGATCTCATTTTTATTCGCGCTGGTCGTGGGCTTTATGCTCTATAGCCTGGTGGTCTTCCGCCAGCGACCGGGCGAAGAGGAAGACGGCGACCATTTCCACGGCCACACCGGCCTGGAAATCGCCTGGACCATCGTCCCGCTGGGGCTGGTCGTTTTCTTTGGTGTGTGGGGGGCTCAACTGCTGGGTGACATCACGGAAAGACCGGAAGACGCTATGGTTGTGCGCGTCATTGGGCAGCAATGGTCCTGGTCTTTCGAGTATCCGGAGCTGGATGACATGCGCACCAGCGAGCTGGTGCTGCCCGTGGATCAGACGGTGATTCTGGAAATGGAATCGCTGGACGTGTTGCACTCCTTCTGGGTGCCGGAGTTCCGCGTGAAGCAGGATCTGGTGCCGGGGCAGGTGGACGAGCTGCGCGTGACGCCCACAGAGACGGGTGAGTACAAGGTGCGCTGCGCCGAGATGTGCGGTTCGCAACACGCCGGTATGCTGGCTCCCGTGCGCGTGCTGTCGCAGAGCGAGTTCGAGACGTGGACTGAGGAACAGTCCGAGTCTGTCCTGGAGCTGTCGCCGGAGGAAAGAGGCGAGGTATGGTACGAGCAGTTCGGCTGTAACAGTTGCCACAGCCTGGACGGCAGCGTGGTGGTGGGCCCCAGCTGGCAGGACCTCTACGGCAGCGAGCGCCCGCTAGAGAGCGGCGAAACGGTCGTCGCCGACGACGAGTATCTGCGCCGGTCCATCTTGCAACCCAACGAGGAGCTTGTGGAAGGGTTCACGGCAGCCATGCCCACCAACTTTGAAGAACAGTTTGCGGACACTGAAGCACAGTACGACGGCGAAATTAGCATTACAGAAGACCTGATTGCCTTCATACGAAGCCTGGACGAGCAGGAAGCTGCGGGGGAGTGAGTCATGAGTAAGGTACAAGGAGCGCAATAATGTTAACTATTTTGTCTCTGGGAGTTGTCCGAGCCCTGATCGGGCAGATCGTGGGTACCGCCCTGGGCTACGGCCTGGTGGCGGGCATGCGCCAGGCCATGGGCCTGGAGCCCGATCCGGAACCGGCCTGGGTGCTGGGCGCGCTGGTGGGGGTCATTACCTCGCTGCTGTTCGCCGGCGTCCTGACCGACTGGATCAAGTGGGCCATGGGCAAGGAAACCCCTCTGCGCCACGGTCCGCCTGAGGGCAAGCCTTCCTGGACGCGCTATTTAAGCGTGGATTACAACCATAAGGTCATCGGCCTGCAGTACGGCGTGACCTCCATGTTCCTGCTGCTGGTGGGTGGCATTTTGGCCATCATCTTCCGTCTGGAGCTGTCCATGCCCGACATGCAGTTCCTGACCATGGACACCTACAACACCATCTTCAGCGCGCACGGCATCATCATGATCGCCAGCATCCTGCTGGGTGTGGGCGCCATGGGCAACTATCTTGTGCCCATGATGATCGGCGCGCCGGACATGGCCTTCCCCCGCCTCAACGCCTTCAGTTACTGGATCGGCGTGCCCAGCGCCTTTTTGCTCATCGGCGCCATGTTCATCGGCGGCGGTTGGGACACCGGCTGGGTAGCTTATCCGCCGCTCAGCGTGCGTGGTCCGCTGGGTACGCAGTTGTTCTTGCTGGGCTTTTATATCAACGGCTTCTCGTCTATCGCCAGCGCCATCAACATCATCGTCACCGTGCTCACCATGCGCGCGCCGGGCATGAGCCTTTTCCGCATGCCGATTTTCGTCTGGGGCTCGGTAGCCGCGTCGCTGATCCAGTTCACCGCCACGCAGACGGTGGGCCTGGCCCTGCTGATGGTCACCACCCAGCGCGTGTTCGGCCTCGGCTTCTTTGACCCCACCGCTGCGGCGGGCATTCCCCCCGGCGATCCCATCCTCTACCAGCACTTGTTCTGGTTCTACTCCCACCCCGTGGTCTACGTCTTCGTCTTGCCCGGGCTGGGGGTGATCAGCGAATTGCTGCCTGTGTTCTCGCGCAAGCCGCTCTTCGGCTATAAGTGGATCGCGCTTTCCAGCGTGGCCATCGCCCTGGTGGGCTTCCTGGTGTGGGCGCACCATATGTTTACCTCGGGCATGTCCGAATTCCTGCGCGTGCCCTTCATGTTCTCCACCATGTTAGTGGCGGTGCCCACGGGGGTGAAGTTCTTCAGCTGGATCGGCACCCTATGGGGCGGAAAGATCAGTTTCCCCACGCCGATGTTGTTCGTGCTGGGGGCCATCTCCGTCTTCCTCATCGGCGGCGTCACCGGCCCCATCCTGGGCACGGTGCCCACCGACCTGCACCTGCACGACAGCTACTGGGTCGTGGGCCACTTCCACGCCACCATGTTCGGCGGGTTCGTCTTCCCCTTCTTCGCCGCCGTCTACTACTGGTATCCTAAGATAACCGGGCGAATGTATAACGAGACGCTGGGCAAGGTGCACTTCTGGCTCATGGTGCCCGGCTTCTGGTTCATGAGCCTGGGCCAGATGCGCGTGGGCCTCATGGGCATGCGCCGCCGCATCGCGGACTACGATCCGGCGCTGGGCCTCGATTTCACCCACGCCCTGATCACCATTTCCGCGCTGGTCATCGGCTGGTCGGTGCTGATCATGCTCTATAACCTGGTCAGCAGCGCGCGCACGGCGCCCGTCGCCGCCCAGAATCCGTGGCGCTCCCGCTCCCCCGAGTGGCAGGTGGCCTCGCCCATGCCCGAGTTCAACTACGACCGGCCCTTCGAGGTAATCGGCGACCCGTATGACTACGGGCTGGCGGACTCGACGTACGTGAGTATGGCGCCGTCCGTTTCTGGCGACTGAGCGACGAGGTGAATCAGAGCGTCGAGGGCAGGGCTCTCGCCGCACAACTCGCAAGGAGACTGAACTGTGGAGACAAGCAAAGCGGCCGATTATCGCCGCATTTACATCGTTTTTGTGGCGCTGGCGGTCCTGACCATTGCCGAGTACTTCGTCAGCGTCCAGTTGGGATCGGCCGTCTTCCTCATCCTGATCGCTCTGGCGAAGGCGGCTCTGATCGTCCAATTCTTTATGCACGTTTACCGTCTGTGGCGTGAGGAGGAACATTAATGAGCGCTACCACTGCCGGCAGCCACGATTTCCACGAAGAACACGAAATGGAGGAGCTGCCTTACTCGCAGCGCCTGCGCAATAACCGGCTGGGACTGTGGCTCTTCTGCTTCTCAGAACTGTTCCTCTTTGGCGGCCTGCTGATGGCGCGCTTCTACCTGTGGCGCGACCCGGCAAGCGGCGCCATCGTGCGCCCCGAGTTGGACCAGTTGCTGGGCCTGGGTACCACCAGCGTGCTGCTGGTCAGTAGCCTGTTCATGGCCCTGGGCGAGACGGCGATGGCCCACGGCGACCGCAAGGCGTTCTCGCGCAACTTCCTGATCACCGCTTTCCTGGGCACCCTGTTCCTCATCGGCGTGGTCGGCCTGGAGTGGGGCGGTCACCTGGCGCCCACCGACGGCGCGTTCGGCGCTATCTTCTACGCCATGACCGGCCTGCACGCCTTGCACGTCCTCAGCGGCGTCATCCTCATCCTCATCGTGTGGTGGAACGGGCGCAAAGGGGCCTTTACCGCCGAGGAACATTGGGGCGTGGAAGCCACCGCCATCTACTGGCACTACGTGGACGTGGTCTGGGTTTTCTTCTATCCCGCCCTCTACCTCATCGGTCAGGCGGTGCATTTGTAATGGTATATTAGTGTAATGGTATATTAGTGTATTTGTGTATTGGTGTATTGGGGGGCGTGGGGTGGTAATATAGGTCTGGACTGATACACGAATAGACTAATAAACCAATACACCAATAAACCAATAAACCAATATACACCACTCATGGACCCAGTCACACTCGCGGTACTCCAATCCTGGGAGTGGCGCGTCGAAATCATCATACCGCTCCTGCTTGCCGGCGTCATCTACTTCAGAGGATGGCGCCGGTTGCGGCATGTGGGCCGGCGACCCAGCCGGCTGGCAAACGGCTGGCGGCTGGCGGCCTATTGGAGCGCGCTGCTCCTGGTGGCCCTGGCCCTGATGTCGCCCATCGACGTGCTCGCCAGCCAGTTTTTCTTCATGCACATGATCCAGCACCTGATGCTGATCATGCTGGCTGCGCCGCTGTTGATGCTCGCCGATCCAATGCCCTTCCTGCTGTGGGGGCTGCCCACCGGGGCGCGCCGCGGCGTGGGCCGCTTCCTGTCGCGCCTGCTGCACCGCAAATCCAGCTCGCGTCGCTATCTGCGCGCGGCGACGGGGCCGGGCGTGGTGTGGATGGCCTTCGTGTTCTTCCTGCTCGGCTGGCACGACCCGGGCGCTTACAACGCCGCGCTGCGCAACGACTTTATCCACGACGTGGAGCACTTTACCTTCTTCGCCCCCGCCGTCCTCTACTGGTGGCACGTCGTCGGCGCCGCGCCGCACATTCACAAGCGGTTCTCCCGCGCGGCGCAGATCCTATACGTCATCGCCGCCATTCCCCCCAATATGCTCACCGGCATCGCCATCGCCTTCGCCGGACAGCCCATCTACACCTACTACCTGGGCGTGCCCCGCGTGTGGGGCATTGACGTGCTGGGCGACCAGACGCTGGGCGGCGTGATCATGTGGGTGCCGGGGAGCATGATGTACATTATGGCCATCCTGATTCTGACCGCCCGCTGGCTGCAGGGCGAGGAGCGCAAGCCGCCGCTGCCCGCCTCGCGCTGGATGACGGATGAACGGATGGCTGCCCCGGGCCTGAAGCGCCGCTAGGTTACTTTTGATGTCACTTCGTCGATTCATTCACCCCCTCTGGCTCCTGCTGCCGGCGCTGTTGCTGCTGGGCGCGCCCCTGGACGTGGCGGCCCACGGCGGGGGGACGCCGCAACTGGTCAACGAGCCTGCCGGCCCCTATGTGATCTCGGCGTGGACCGACCCCGACCCACCAAGGCCGGGCGAGTTCCACGTTACGATCGCCGTGGCCGAACCGGGGCAGGGGCGCGAAGCCGGCCCGCCCGTTCTGGGCGCGGCGGTGGACGTGCGCCTGACGGCGCCGGGCGCGGCTGAGCGCCAGCCGCCTGCCGCCACGGCCCGCGCCAGCAACGAGGCTGCCGCCAACCGGCTGTTCTACGAGGCCGACCTGCAGGTGCCGGCGGAAGGTCCTTACGAGGTAGGGATCGCGGTCGATGGGCCGCATGGCGCCGGCGAGGCTGCCTTTGAGATAGAGGCCACGGCTGCCGGCGGCGTCAACTGGCCCCTGCTGGGCGGGCTGGGCGTGGCCCTCTTTGCCGTCGTTTTTGCCGTGAACGCCTGGCGCAGCAACCGCCAGAATACAACGTCATGATCGATTTTCTGCGCAAGACCGCCGCCTTACTCATCAGCCGTCGCTGGTGGTGGGTGACGATTCTGGTAATCGTGGGCATGGGCCTCATGGTGCGCCTGGGCATCTGGCAGCTGGATCGCCTGGAACAGCGGCGCGCGGCGAACGCCGTGCTGCGCCAGCAGTTGCAGGCCGAGCCGCTGCTGCTGAACGACGTCGCGCCCGACGAAGTGGACCTCACGGCGATGCCCGACCGCGCGGTCACGGCAAGCGGCACATTTGACCTTTCCCAGCAGATCCTGGTGCAGCCCAAGAACTTCCAGGGCTCGGCAGGCGGGCACCTGGTGGCGCCCCTGCGCCTGGAAGGGCGCGAGGAGGCGGTGCTGGTGGACCGCGGCTGGATCCCGGAGGCGGAGATGGCTCCCTCCAACTGGTCCACCTTTGACGAGACAGGGCCGGTCACCGTGACCGGCGCCATCCAGAACACGGAGACGGCGCGCAACGTGCCGCCGCCGGAGGAGCCGCAGCAGGAGTGGTTCCGCATCGACGTGGAGGCCATCGAGCGGCAGATGCCCTATGACCTGCTGCCGGTCTACATCATGCAGGCGCCGGAAGCGGGCAACCGCTCGTTGCCCTATCGCCAGGAGCCGGAAATCGACCTGTCGGAAGGCCCGCACCTCAGTTACGCCATCCAATGGTTTGCCTTCACCCTGATGTTGGGCGGCGGGTACATCTACTTCATCCACCAACAGGACGACGAGTCATCGTCACCAAATAGACACCGTTCCGACCCTAAAGATTAGAAATGTCTAACAATGGCCTCTTCTGGCTCTGATCGTACGGCAGTCGGAGGGTTGGGGCGTTGTCGACAAAGTCAGGCGTATTCTATAATGTAAAATGAGTTGTATGGCGGTTCGCTTTTTTAATCCGGGAAGGCGGGCCGGAGGCGCTGCCGGTTGAAACCAGCAGCTAGAA
>JBMCFH010000138.1:0-9001 GCA_048620455.1 Chloroflexota bacterium
CCCCCTAAAACAACCGTAACTGCCGCGCCGGTCGACGCCCATCCAGCAGCACAAATGGCGCCAGCCGCGTCGTCACCACGCCGATCTGGCGCAAATCCTGCAGGTCGCGCAAGGTCTGGCGGCGGCGCGCGCGCAGGATGGACGCCGCCCCCTTGTGCCCGATACCCGGCACGCGCAGCAACGTCTCGCGGTCCGCGCGGTTCAGCTCCACCGGCTCGTGCAGCAGGTGCTGGCGCGCCCAGCCCAGCTTGGGATCGGCGTCCAGGGGCAGGTTGCCGCTCTGGTCAAAGGGCATCTCCTCCATGTCGAACTCGTAGTCGCGCAGGAGGAACGAGGCCTGGTACAGGCGGTGCTCGCGCCATGGATTCTCCGCCGCGTGTTCTTCCAGCGGCGTGTCGCTGATCGGCCGGAAGGCGGAGAAGTAGGCCCGGCGCAGGCGCAGCTTGCGGTAGAGGTAATCCACCGTGTTCAGCAGCTCCAGGTCGCTTTCGCCCACCGCGCCTACCACGAACTGCGTCACCGTCGAGGGCCAGCGCCCGTTCCACCCCTGGTGCGGTGACTGCGAGTGGCGGATCTCCTCCGCCCACTGCAGCGGGCGTAGTAGCTCCTCCAGAAATTCCTTGCGCGGGGCCAGCGCCTGCAGCCGCTTCGTATTCGGCGCTTCCAGGTTCACCGAAATGCGGTCCGCCAGCTGCATGGCCCGCTCCACCTGCGCCCGCTCGGCCCCCGGCATAATCTTCAGGTGCAGGAAGCCGCGGTACTGGTGCCGGTTGCGCAAAATATCCGCCGTGTCCAGCAGCCGGTCCTGCGTCGCTGCGCCGCCCTTGATAATGCCCGAGCTGAGAAATAGCCCGTCGGCCACCCCCGCCCGCTGCATATCCATGAATGTGTCCGCCATCTCCTGTGGCTTAAACGTGGCCCGGCGGTAATTTCGCCCGGCGCGGAAAGGGCAGTAGTAACAGTTGCGCTCGCAGGCCGAGGTCAGCATCGTCTTCAACAAGGGCTTCGTCTTGCCCCCCGGCATCACCGCCTCGTAAACGCCCAGTTGCTCCTTCTTACTCTTGGGCCGCGGCGCGCCACAGGGGAAGGAATCGTCGGAGCCGTTCGCCTGGCCCACAACCGGCAACGGAATACGCTCCGCCCGCGTCTCCTCGGCCGGTTCCAGGTCCATCTCCTGGGCGAACAACGACAGCTTCTGCACAGCGTCCATATCCCTATTATATAGAACTGATGTTCGTGGTGTCAATGATGGTTTGTGTAAAAAATGCCGGGCGCAAAAGGTGGCGTTGCCCCTATGCTATACTCTCATCGTCGACGTCTGGGAAGAGTACGACGAATACGGCCTGCGCCGGCAAATCGCCAGTCCCTAATCTCTAATCTCCAATCTCTTAATCCCCGATCTCCCCCTGCAACCATGCCAGATACCCCTCATTCCCCTCCGCCACCGGCATCGCCAGGATCTCCGGCGTGTCATACGAGTGCAACTCCTTGATCGCCGCCTCCAGCGCCGCGTAGCGCGCGCGACTGGTCTTGATCAGGCATAGGCACTCCTCCGCCGCTTCAATCTCATCCTCCCACCAGTACACGCTCTCGATGGGGCTCACAATCTGCACGCAGCCTGCCAACCGCCGTTCCACCAGCGCCCGCGCCAGCCGCCGCGCCTCCGCTTTGTCCCCCGCCGTAATAAACACCTGCAAAAACTCGTCCATCGTTTTCCTCCGTTGCTTTTACAAAATACCACTGTGTGTTGAACACGATTGTCGCCTACTTTATACTGTCAACCAATCAGAGGAGGCAACATGCGTAGACCGAGACGGCGACAACGGCGCGGCGACTATCGCATCTTCGTCGGCGCCTTTCCCCAGGGCGAACTGGCGCAACGGCTGCAGGCTCTTCGCGAACAGTATGATCCGGCCACCGCCGCCATTTCGCAGCCGCATGTGACGTTGGCCGGTACCTACTGGCGCAGCGGGCCCGCCACACCGGAGAATGAAGCAGCACTGATCGAGCGTCTGCAGGCCACACAGATGAAAATCGCCCCTTTTGACCTCGTGCTGGGCGGGGTGCGCCGCTTTGGCCAGCGGGTTGTCTACCTGGGCGTTCGTCCCAGCGAAGGGTTGCTGGCGGCACGCCAGACGCTGCTGCGCGTCATCGGCCGTGACAAGCACCGCCGTTACACGCCGCATCTCACCCTGGCCATGCGTCTGGCGCCCGACGAGATGGACGAGATGGTGGCGGCGCTGCAACGAACGGAGCTGGAGACAGAGCGTTGGACCGTGCCCATCGGCCGCCTGCACCTCATGCAACGCGGTGCGGAGGACACAGCCTGGCGCGCCATTGCCGAGCTCCCTCTCGGGGGCACATAATTTCTCATACCAGAATCCAACGAACCCCTGCTACCCTCTACCGTGGCAACGCCCTGGCATCGCCAGAAGTTGACCTGACATGTGAAACCTGAAACCTGCGACCTGAAACCTGCAACCTGAAACCAGAAACCACAACAAGGACCAGACCGATGAGCAACAACGTCATCGATGTTCATCAAGACAATTTCCAGACAGAAGTCATCCAGCGCTCGCACAAGACGCCCGTCGTCGTCGATTTCTGGGCGCCGTGGTGTGGCCCCTGCCGCATGTTGGGCCCCGTGTTGGAGCGGCTGGCCAACGAGCCCGACGCCGGGTTCGTCCTGGCCAAACTGAACACAGACCAGAACCAGGCGCTCGCCGGGCAGTACGGTATTCGCGGCATCCCCGCCGTGAAAGCGTTCCGCGACGGGCGCGTGGTGGACGAGTTCGTCGGCGCGCAGCCTGAGCCCATGGTGCGCCAGTTCCTGCAACGCGTGCGCGGCGCCGCGCGCTCCCAGCCGCAGGCTGCCGCCGGCGCAACGCCCAGCAGCGATCCCGCGCGCCGCCTGCAACAGGTGCGCGATTCCCTGCAACAGGGCAATGGCTGCGAGGCCCTGCGCCTGCTGGAAAAGTTCCCCGCCGGCGCGGAGGCCGAGCGCGCCGCCCGCCTCAAGCCGCTGGCCCAATTCCTGTGCCGCCCGGCGCAGGCCGCTAACGGGGACCTGCAGGATACCTATCAACAGGCTGCCAACGCCCTGCGCCGCCGCGACTATGGCGCTGCCCTCTACAACCTGCTGACCGTCTTTAACCGCGAGAAAGCCGCCGGCGAGCGACGTGCGCAACCGATCATGGAAGGCGTTCTGGAGCTGATGGGCGACAACGACCCGCTGGCCCGCCAGTACCGGCAACTGATCGGCGCCTGAGAAAGGAGCGCAGAAACACAGCGCGGTTGGCCCATTTCACTGTTTGGGCGAACCGTTGCTTTGTGTCATAATTAGGCCACCGGCGGCGTGCAGTAGCCAGTGACGCGCCGCACTGCTCTGAACAAAGCGCCCACACAAAATAATCGAGGTTGAAGCGCATCATGAAAAAACACTCAATCCTACTCCCGCTTCTTGTGGCTCTGGGCTTCCTGGCCCTCGCCGCCTTTTCCCTGGCGGCTGCGCCGGCGTCCGCCGGTGAACTGCCGCCGCGCCCGGAAACGCCCACCCCGCCCCCGCCCGGCACGGACGTCGAGGGCGCGCCGCTCATCCTGCTACCCGATGACGTGGAAACGATCCCGTCCGGGGCCTGGACCGTCGTACAGTGGCAAACGGCGCTCGGGCACTGGGCCGACGTCCAGAGCTGGCAGGGCCAATTCAACGCCGACGGTTACGTACAGTGGTGGGTTGGTCCCGAAAATTTCGGCGAAAGTCCCTTCCGCTGGCTGGTCTATGACGGCGAGGATCGCGACACGCTGCTCGCCACCAGCGACGACTTCACGCTGCCCGAATACAATTACCACACCGTCATCGTACCCATCACCCTGCCCGACCCGGCGGATTCCTGAGAATCAACCACCCTCCCGGAGATCAGCTTGGCGTCCGGCCCCGGGCCACCCTCCGGGAGGGTAGACACCTGTAGTCGCAGGGGGAGACCATGAGCTGGTTCCAGAAAGAGATTCGCCTGCAGGCCCGTTCCCGCGGCTTCCACCTCATCACCGACGAGATCCGCTCCCAGCTTCCCGAACTGCAGCAGGTGCGCGTGGGCCTGGCCCACATCTTCATCCAGCACACCTCCGCCTCGCTGGCCCTCAACGAAAACGCCGACCCCACCGTGCGCCGCGATATGGAGAGCCACTTCGACGAGATGGTGCCCGAGAACGCACCCTACTACACGCACACCATGGAAGGCCCCGACGACATGCCCGCGCACATCAAAGCCGTGCTCCTGGGCAGCAGCCTGACCATCCCCATCCGCAACGGCCGTTTCAACCTCGGCACGTGGCAGGGCATCTACCTCTGCGAGCACCGCAACCGCGCCCGCTCTCGCCGCCTCGTCATCACCCTGCACGGCGAGACCGAGCAGTAAATTGTTAGCGGCTTTTCAAGATCATCGGCAAGCCGTTGCTGATATTGAGGATTCCCGCAACCTTAAAATCTGCCTGATACCCCGGCGGCAGTTGCGGATCAAACCGTTGCGCCAGAATGGCCAGCATGATGTGTGTTTCCAACAATGAGAAGTGATTCCCCAGACAGATTCGCTTGCCCGCTGCAAACGGGTGGTAAGCCTGTGGGTGGCGTGCCTTCTCGGCGTCCGGCGTGTGACGGTTCGGGTCGAAGCGCGCGGGCTCATCCCAGAACTCAGGATGGCGGTGCGTGAAGTAGGGGAAGACGATCACCACCGATCCTTTTTCGACGTGGTAGCCACCCATCACGTCGTCGTCAACCACGTCCCGGGCATACATTGGCGCCGGGGGATAGAGGCGGATGGCCTCCTTGATCGTGCCTAGCGTGTACGGTAGCCGCTTGAGATCATCTAACGTGGGCGCCCTATCGCCCAATTCCCGGTCCAGTTCTTCATGCAGCGTCGCCTTCACCTCAGGAGTTCGCGCCAGCGCGTACCACGTATAGCTCATGGCGCGGGCCGACGTTTCATAGCCGGCGAAGAAATTTGTCAGCGCTTCGTCTCGCAACAACTCACGCGACATGCGCTCGCCGCTTTCCGGGTCTTCCGCCGTAATCAGTTTTGACAACAGATCATCCGGATACTCAGACTCATCCATTGCCAGGCGGGCGTCCAACACCCTGTTGATGTAATCGTGAACCCGCTCGCGCGCTTCCCAATATTCCCTGTTCTGCGCCGTCGGCGCCCAATCCGGCAGTTGGAACGGATTCATCCCACGCTTCTCAGCATAGGCGATCATCGTTTCAACGCATTCTTTGATTTCAAGAATGTCCTGCTCAGACTCGGTGCTGAAAACCGCTTTGAGAATGATCGAGGCCGTGATCAGCGCCATCTCGTCCAGCATTTCCACCTGTGATTGATCCGCCGCCAGCCGCTTCCACCGCTCGCGCATGGCAATGGTATCGCGGAGAAAAATCTCAGAAAACGCCTCCACGCCACGCGGTGTGTAAAAAGGGGCCATCAAACGGCGCTGGCGTCTCCACAATTCGCCCGTGCTGGTCAGCACACCGTTGCCCACCACGTACTTGCGCACCGGGTCGTAGCTTTCCAGTTTGTCGTAATTCTCAGCATGAGTCACCGTCACGTGGCGCACGTGGTCGGGGTGAATGACCATGACCAGTTTCTTTGGTCCAACCTGTACCGCGAAGAGATCGCCATACTCCTGCCAATACTCCCCTACAAAGTGGAGCATGCCCTTTTGCCCCAGCTCGCGGATATTCTTGATACCGTAGAAACTTTTCGGGCCCGGTATCTCTTTCACTGCCTCGGTAGCAATCATCATTCTTTACTCCAGCTACTACTTATTCTCCGCCTGTTCGCGTGTAAAGTTCTCGGACATCCGGCCGAACAGCCGCAGAAAAGACTCCAATTCTTCCTGGGAGATGCCTTCCATTGCCAGCGCATACACCTCGTTGTAGACCTGCTCAACCTGCGGGCTAATGTCGCGCGCTTTGTCCGTCAGCCTGACCCGGCGCGCGCGCCCGTCGTCAGGGTCCGGCTGACGGATAACTAATCCTTTCGTCTCCAGCGCGGAAAGGGCGCGTGACACGCCCGGCTTGCTGATATCCAGTTGTTGCACCAGCTGCTCTTGCCCCATCTCCTCACCCTGTGTCCACAGGTGAAGCAGAATGTTGCCCTCGGCGCTGCTAAGGTTTAGCGGGCGCAGATTCTCATTAATGATCTGCCTCGCAGCACGAATCATATTGTGGGCATGCAGCCAGACGTCCCTGATTTCTGACATCGTCGCTCACCGGCCTCCAGCAAAGGCCACAAGTCTTTCTCTGTGCACAAAATGGTTCACCGAATGGGGGCTCCCGAAATAGTTAACATGTTAACGAAATTACGGGCGCGATTGTATGCTCATGTGGCTCGCGTGACAATCGCTTTCTAAGGTCGCATTCATCAGGGGGGTGGCGGGCAGGTTCGACTCAGCCTGGAGAAATCCGATTTTTCCAAAAAATCGGATTTCTCCTCCTCCAGCATCAACTACGAGCAGATGTACTCAAAACAGACCAGGTGCAAATCGTCCCGCCGTACAGCGTGGGGCGCGCTGCGTCGTCAAGCAAAAGCTTCCCTCGCTCGGGAGTCGAACAATTTTGTAAATCGTTCTATCGGTGGATACCGGCGCGAATAATTACTCCGGCGTCGCCCCGTCCACAAATTCCGCCAGATCCCCCTTCAACCGCGCTAGCGACCGCTCGCGCACGTACATCATGTGCCCGGCCTCGCAATAGCGCATGGTCACGTCGTCGCGCCGCGCCGCCGGCAGGCCCAGGTGGTTGAACGTATACTCCGTTGCCAGATAGGGCGTCGCCAGGTCGTAGTAGCCGTTGGCCACGAAGATTTGCAGATAGGGGTTGACGTTCATTGCCTTGCGCAGCGTGTCCGCCACCTCCGCGTACTGGTTCTGGAACTTGTCGTAGCGCCAGGGGTGCACGCGGCCGGTTAAGATCTCGTACGACAGGTCCGTCTCGAATTCCAGCTCGCGCCGCACGTAGTCGTTCAGCGTTGCCGTATAGGGCCCCTGGATCGCGGCGTAGCTGGGATCAAACTCAAAGCGCTCGCCGGCCTGGTCGCGGTCCGCCGCCGTGAAGCGGCTGTCCAGGCGGCCCACCGTGCGCCCTTCGTCGCGCAGCAGCTCCTTGGTGAAGCGGAAAATCTCGATGCGCAAATCGGTTCGTTCCACATACGCCGGCGAGAGGCCGGTGTAGCGCGCCAGCCGTTGCGCCAGCGCCTCCCGCTCCGCCGCCGGCAGCGCCGCGCCCTGCAGCAGGGCCAGCGCGTAGTCGCCCATGGCGAAGGCCTCGACCTCGTCCAGCAGATCGCGCAGTGGTCGTTGCTGCAGCTCGTCGTCCAGCCGCCCGTGATAGTGCGCCGTCGCCGCGTAGGTGGGCAGAAACAGCAGGTAGGGCAGGTCGTTGCCCGCGTCAAAGCGCAGCGTCTGGAAGTTGAGCACCGAGGAAATAAGCATGATGCCGTTCAGGTACAGCCCGTGCCGCTCCTGCAAAAAGCCCGACAGCCCCGCCGCGCGCGTCGTGCCATAACTCTCGCCGATCAAAAACTTCGGCGACGTCCAGCGCCCGGCGCGCGACGCGTACAGCCGGATAAACTCGCCCACCGCTTCGATATCCTTCTGGAAGTCGTGGTACTCGTCGCTCTTCTCCCCCGGGATGGGCCGGCTGTAACCGGTTGTCACGGGGTCGATGAACACCAGATCGCTCTTGTCCAGCAGCGTATGCTCGTTATCCACCAGGCGGAACGGCGGGCGTGGCAGGTGGCCCTCCTCGTCCCCCATTTGCACCCGACGCGGACCCAGCAGGCCCAGATGCAGCCACACCGACGAAGAGCCGGGGCCGCCGTTGAAGGAAAAAGTGAGCGGCCGTTCGGCGGGATCCTCCACGCCGTCCAGCGTGTAGGCCACGTAGAACAGCCGCGCCCTGGGCCTGGCCCCCTGTGCCTTGCCCTCCGTCTCCGCTTCCTCCTTCAACAACATCGTCCCCGCCGTCACCGTATATTCCAACGTGCGCCCCGCCACCGTCACGCTGTGCTGCGTGGTCGACGTGACCTCCTCCTGCGCCGCCTCCCGCGCCCGCCGCAGCTCCTCCTGCTCGAAGCCGTTGTTCCCGTTCGTTCCCTGTGTCATATTCCTCTCCTGCAAGTCAAGGTGTCAGCCTGAGCCACGCGACTGATCTCCGCTATCACAAATCCGCGTTTATCCGCGTTCATCTGCGGCCAATTTCTTCCTCTGCCGGCCTTCACATATCTCCAGCGCCGCCCGTATCGTCTGAAAATGAACATCCACCGTATCTTCCACCCGCCGCCCGTACCCGCCCGCCATCGTCACCGCCACCGGCAGGCCCGCCTTGCGACACTGCTCAAACACCAACCGGTCCCGCGCCGCCAGCCCCGCCTTGCTCAGCGCCAGCCGGCCCAGGCGGTCGTCCACGTGCGGGTCGGCTCCCGCCAGGTAAATAGCCAGGTCCGCCCGCGCCCGCTGCAGCGCCTGGCGCACGCCCCGCTCCAGCGCCTGCAGATACGCCTCGTCTCCTGTGCCATCCGGCAGCCCGATGTCCAGATCGCTTTTCTCTTTGTGGAAGGGGAAGTTGTTCGCGCCGTGGATCGAAAAGGTGAACAGCGACTCGTCGCCGGCGGCAATCGCCGCCGTGCCGTTGCCCTGGTGCACGTCGCAATCCAGCACCACCACCCGTCGCGCCAGCCCCTCAGCCTGCAACACCCGCGCTGCTACTGCCGCGTCGTTAAACACACAGTAGCCCTGGCCCCAATCCGGCCCCGCGTGGTGCGTGCCGCCCGCCAGGTTCACTGCCACGCCCTCCTGCAAGGCCGCGCGCCCCGCGGCGATGGTGCTGCCCACCGAGCGCCGCGAGCGTTCCACCAGCTGCGGCGTCCAGGGGAAGCCGATGCGGCGTATCTCCTGCCGCGTCAGCCGTCCCTCGCGCACGCGCGCCACGTAGTCGGCCGTGTGCGCCAGC
>JBMCFH010000139.1:0-8849 GCA_048620455.1 Chloroflexota bacterium
GCCCCCAAAGAGTACGCCTACTGCCCCCGCTGCGCCACGCCGCTGGTGACGCGCATGGTGGGGGACCGACCGCGCCGCGCCTGCCCCGAATGCGATTTCGTTTACTTCACCGATCCCAAGGTGGGCGTGGGCGTTCTCGTGGCCAAAGAGGGCAAGATCCTGTTGGTGCGGCGCACCATGATGCCCGAGCGCGGCAAGTGGAGCATCCCTGCCGGCTTTCTAGATCGCGGCGAAGACCCTGAAGAAGTCGCGGTACGCGAGACGTACGAGGAAACGAATCTCCGTGTGGCCATCGACGAACTGCTGGGCGTCTATTACAACAGGCCCACAGGAGAGGGTGGGGCCTCCGTATTTATCCTCTATCGCGCCCGGCTATTGGGCGGCGAGTTGCAGGCGGGCGATGATGCCGACGCTGCCGGCTTTTTCGGCCCCCACGAGTTGCCCGAACTGGCTTTTGACAGCACGCGCGATGCCATCCGCATGCTCCAACAAGAAGCCAACCAATCCCAGTAACGCCTTCCGCAATGGGCCAGGCCTTCCTCCCTCGCAAGCGAACGACGCAAAGGCGCAACGTTGCGCCGGTTGCTTGACTCGCCATTGAGCGCACCATACAATCCGGCGTGAGCAGACAGCTCCGGAGTGAGGCTATGGACATTTTCGAGAAAATTCATTGTGATGAGCGGCTGCAGAGGGTTCAGGCGGTGAAAGACAGCGGTCTTTACCCCTACTTTGTGCCGCTGGACGGCACAGAAGGCACAGAAGTAACCGTGAACGGCCGTTCTGTGATTATGATCGGTTCCAATAATTACCTGGGACTCACCACCCACCCCAGGGTGCGCCAGGCAGCCAAGCAGGCAGTAGACGATTATGGCACCAGTTGCACCGGCTCGCGCTATCTAAACGGCACGCTTAAGCTGCACCAGGAGTTGGAGGATAGATTAGCCAGCTTTGTGGGCAAGGAGGCCGCGTTGGTCTTCAGCACGGGCATGCAGGCCAATCTGGGCGCCATTTCGGCCCTGGTCGGCCCCCATGACTACGTCATCCTGGACAAGGACAATCACGCCAGCATCGTGGACGGCGTGCGTTTGAGCCAGGGCACCATGAAGCGCTTCCGTCACAATGACGTGCGCCACCTGGAACTTATTCTGAGCAATCTACCCCAGGATGCGGGAAAGCTGGTCATCGTCGATGGTGTGTTCAGCATGGGCGGCGACATCGCGCCGCTGGACGAGATCGTGCCCATATGCCAGGACTATGGCGCGCGCCTTTACGTCGACGACGCCCACTCCCTCGGCGTGTTGGGCGGCGGGCGTGGCACCGCGGCGCACTTCGGACTGGAAGATGACGTAGACGTGATCATGGGCACCTTCAGCAAGTCGTTCGCCTCTATTGGCGGCTTCGTCGCCGGCGACGCCGACGTCATCAACTACATCAAGCACTACGCCCGCTCCCTTATTTTCAGCGCCAGCCTGCCCGCGCCGAATGTAATGGCCGTGATGGCGGCCCTGGAGATCATGGAAACGGAGCCCGAGCACGTCCAACAGCTGTGGGAGAACGGCGACTACATGGTCAATTGCCTCAACGAGATGGGGTTCAACACCGGCAACACACAAACTCCGATCATTCCCATCGTGATCGGTCACGACGAGCCCACGTTCCTCACGTGGAAGCTACTATTCGAACGCGGTGTGTATACCAACCCGGTGATCACGCCCGCCGTGCCTCCGGGCCAATCCCTCCTGCGCACCAGCTACATGGCCACCCACACCCGCGAACAACTGGATCGCGCCCTGGACGTACTGGCCGACACCGGTCGCCAGTTGGGCCTTATTCCATCGTAGTGTCCTTCACCCGTAGAACGATTTTTTCAAATCGTTCAGTTTATTTCAGACTTTCCGGCAAACGTTTACACAATCGTTCTACACGACGCCATGACCTCCACTGTCCCTGCCCACTTCCAATTGCCCTTCGAGCCAATAGCAGATCCCCGGTCCGTGGTACGCGCTGCAAAAGCACGCTTCACAGTGCTCACGCCACGGCTGATCCGGTTGGAGTACAGCGATGAAGAAACGTTTGTAGACCGGGCCAGCCAGCTTGTCTGGTTTCGGCGGCAGCCCCTTCCGCCGTTTGAGGTGCACGAGGGCGATGGCCGGCTGGAAATCGTCACCGAAAGCTTACACCTCACGTACGAGCCTGGCGTCCGGCGCGACGCCGGCGCCTTTACCCGCGATACGCTGTCGATCAAAGTGCGTGAGACCGGCGTCGTATGGCGCTTCGGAGATCGCGACGAGCAGAACCTGAGAGGAACGGTGCGCACCCTGGATATGGCAAGCGGTGCGGTGGCGCTGGAACCCGGCCTCCTCTCGCGCCAGGGCTGGACGGTGGTGGACGATTCGCGCAGCCTGCTGTTTAACGAGCAGGGCTGGCTACAAGCGCGGACAACAGGCGCGGGACAGGACCTCTACTTCCTGGGTTACGCACAGCAGTACCGGCTCGCGTTGCAGGATTATTTCAAGATTTCAGGCGCAACGCCGCTGTTGCCGCGCTGGGCTCTGGGCAACTGGTGGAGCCGCTTCTGGGAATACACGCAGGAGGAGCTAACAGAGCTGATGCGCCAGTTCCGGCGGCATGATACGCCGCTGTCGGTGTGCATCGTAGACATGGACTGGCACATCACGGACACAGAAAACGAGGCCAGCGGCTGGACCGGCTACACCTGGAATCGCCGGCTGTTTCCGCAGCCAGAAGCCTTCTTACAGTGGCTGCACGACCAGGGTCTGAAAGCGGCCCTGAACCTGCATCCCGCAGAGGGCGTCCACAACCACGAAGCAGCGTACGAAGCCGTGGCGCGCGCCGTGGGCCTGGATCCGCAAAGCGGCGAGCCGGTGCCCTTTGATATCGCCGATCCACCGTTCGCCCGCGCCTACTTCGAACACCTGCACCACCCTTTGGAGGCCCAGGGAGTCGATTTCTGGTGGATCGACTGGCAACAGGGCGACGCTTCCAGCCTGCCGGGCCTCGATCCGTTGTGGTGGCTCAACCACCTGCATTTCTACGACCGGGCTCGTGACGGTCGGCGGCGACCGTTCATCTTTTCGCGCTGGGGTGGGCCGGGCAACCATCGCTACCCCATCGGCTTTTCCGGCGACACCTACGTCACCTGGGAATCGCTGGCCTTCCAACCTTACCAGACGGCAACGGCAGCCAACGTGGGTTTTGGCTGGTGGAGCCACGACATCGGCGGGCACATGCTCGGCGTGGAAGAACCGGAGCTATACACGCGCTGGGTGCAGTTCGGCGTTTTCAGCCCCATTCTGCGCCTGCACAGCACCAAAAATCCTTACCACGAACGGCGTCCCTGGGGCTATGACGCGCAAATCCAGCGCACTGCGAGCAAGGCTCTTCGTCTGCGCCACGCCCTGATCCCCTACCTGTACACCATGTCCTGGCGCAACGAGCAGGAGGGCCTGTGCCTCGTCCGGCCTCTGTACCACGACTATCCCGAGCATGAGCCCGCCTACGCCTGTCGCCAGCAATACACCTTTGGCAGCGAGCTGATCGCCGCCCCCTACGTCTCGCCTGCGGACCCCGACACGCGCCTCAGCCGGCAGGTCATCTGGCTGCCGCCGGGCGACTGGTATGGCTTCTTCGACGGGCAGCGCTTCGCCGGCGACCGGTGGCAGGCGCTCTACGGCGCGTTGGACGAGATACCGGTCCTGGCCCGCGCCGGGGCCATTGTGCCCCTGGACGGAGCTGTAGAATGGGGCGACGTCAGCAACCCGCGCCAGCTGGACGTGCTCGTCTTTCCCGGCGCGGACAACGAATTTGAGCTGTACGAGGACGATGGGGAATCACAGGCTTACCGCGACGGAGCTTACGCCCTGACACGAATTCAACAACAGTGGCAGGGACACCGGGCCGTGCTCACGCTGCACGAAGCACAGGGCGACGTGTCCCCGTTGCCTCCACAGCGCGACGTGCGTTTCCTGTTGCGCGGCTGGCGACGCCCTGAGGCTGTGCGCCTGCGGGTCAACGGTGCGCCCCACCCACTCACCTTCAGCTACGACCGCGCCACACGCACCATCACCCTGGAAGCGGTGACGGTGACGCCGCGGGACAGGTTACAGGTGGAGATAGTGGGCGACGGCGCCGATCTGGCCCCGCCCGCGCAGTGGCAGTTACCGGCGCTGAGAAAGATGATCGCCGCCTTTCGCCTGGAGACCGGCGTCAAAGCAGCCATTGACCAGCGGTTAGAAGCGATTTGCGCCAGGCCGGAACTGCTGGCAGACTATGCGGTGGCCCTGAGCGCCTCGCAGTTGCGGGCACTGCTGGAAACCATCTACGGCGCGGGCGCGCACCGGCTACAAGAGGCCGTCGACCCGCTGCTGCTCCTGTGGAATAACGATGGGCATCCGGGCGTACGCTACCGGCTGGCGGAAGTCGACCAACACGGCTGGCTGGCGCACGAGCGCTATCGCTCGCACGTGGGCACTGCACCCCGCTTTGCCGCCCTATCACCACAGGCACACGTCGAGCGTCAGGTCCGGCTACAGTACGAAGATTTATTAGCGCTGTCCTGGGCAACAGAAGATGGGGAGTGGAAGCCGGCCCCGTAGGACAGCGACCGGCCTATCGAAAAAGCAAGACAAACCAGTGAGGGAAACGACCATGAGCAACGTCCGTTGGGGACTCCTATCCACCGCAAATATCAACCGCCGTGTCATTCCCGCCATCCGCAGCTCGCAGCGCGGGGAGCTGGTCGCTGTTGCCAGTCGCACAAAAGAGCGAGCGCAGGCGTACGCGACCGAGTGGGAAATTGAGCAGGCGTTCGGCAGCTACGAAGCGATGCTTGAATCGGGCGCCGTCGACGCCGTTTATATCGGCTTGCCCAATTCCCTGCACGCGGAGTGGACTATCCGCGCCCTGGAGAACGGCGTGCACGTGCTATGCGAAAAGCCGTTCGCGCTTACGCTGGAGGAAGTGGACTCCGTCGTGGAAGCTGTGAAAGCCACGGGAAACGTGGTCACGGAGGCCTTCATGTACCGCCACCACCCCCAAACAAAGCTGCTGGGCCGGTGGGTGCAGGAGGGTCGCCTGGGCGATCTACTGGCGGTGCGCGGCGTGTTCAATTTCCAGGTTAGCGATGCCCGCGACGTGCGTCTCCAGCCGGAGCTGGGCGGCGGCTGTCTGTGGGACGTGGGCGTCTACCCCCTGAGCCTGGCACAGTACATCTTCGGCGGCAGGCCGCAAGAGGTCATGGGCCACCAGATAGTGGGCGACTCCGGTGTGGATGAGGTGTTCATGGGCCAGATGTCTTACGGTCATCGCCGCGACGATGGCCCCTTCGCCCAGATCATGTCCTCCTTCCGCTCGCCATTCTACACCTACGCCGCGATCATCGGCACCCAGGGACGCCTGACCTTTACGCGACCGTTTGTGGCTCCTGAAGAAGGGCGCATCATGTATTATCCGGCCGACGGCGAGCCCCAGAAAGTGGACGGCCCACAGCAATATCTCTACCTGGGCGAAGTCGAAGACATGCACGCGGCGATCCTGGACGGCGCCGAGCCTTACCTGAGTCTGGCCGAAACACGCGACCATGTGCGGACGGTGCTGGCGCTGTATGAGTCGGCGGAGAAGGGACAGGCGGTGGCGGTGTAAGGGTGGAGACTGAAGATCAGAGATTGGAGAGTGGGAGATTGCGGTCGCCAGACCAATCCCCAATTTACCGATCTCCAATCTCTTCCATAGGCATCAAATAAAGACCCTGCTATCATTCCCCCTATGCGATGGATACTACATGCAAAAATACACAAAGCGACTGTAACCGAGGCCGACGTTAGCTACGTGGGCAGTATAACCATTGACGAGGCTCTGCTGGAGAAAGTGGGCCTATGGCCGGGCGAGAAGGTGCTGGTGGTCAGCAACACGTCCGGCGCGCGGCTGGAAACGTACGTCATCGAGGGCGAGCGCGATTCGGGCATGATCGCCATGAACGGCGCCGCCGCGCACCTGATCGGGCCTGGCGAGGAGATCATCATCATGGGCTTTCGGCTCAGCGACGAGCCGTTGGAGGCCAGGATGATCCTGGTGGACGGCAACAACAAGTTCGTGCGCTACCTGTAGTCCACGCAGCCTCCCGAAGCGCCAGGCGGCCTTTGGGAGAGTACGCATACTTGCTAGAAAATCTCGTCCAGCTCAACCCGCGTCTGGCAGGCGGGGCAGATGAACCAATCCTGCTCCCACTCCTCATCGCTGAGCACGATCTGTGCGTCACAGTGCGGACAGGTGACGACATTTTCCTCATCCAGCTCGGCCTCAACGTCCAGATACTCCTGCGCCTGTTCCAGGTAACTCTCGGGCACCATCACACGCGCCGTGCCCAGAATGCCCACCGTCAGGCCCAGGGCGCGACCCGCTCCCTCATGCTCCACCCGCGCCGGGATACCGGCCCCATTCAATTCATTGGCCAACATCTCGGCTACCGTGAGGCCGCTGGTCTCTACCGCAACCACCCACGCTTCATCGTTCATCGGTAATCTCCTTCTACTTGTGTCTAGTATAACATGGTTTGCCGGACCAAATCGCACGGTCGCCCGGTCTCCTGCGTCATTTTAAGCAATTAATGTTGACGCCCCACCTACACTTCTGCTACACTGTGCACATCTTAAGCAAAGGAGGTGTGCGACACAATGCAAGTCACTGTTTTTGATTCCAAACGTGTTCCGCGTTGTGAGCGCATGCCTGCCGGCTAAACCACCACCTTCCTGTTTTACCTGAAGGAGTGGCCGCAGGTGTGTAGCACCTGTGGCCATTTTTTTTGCCTCTCTGGGCCACGGATCACGACGCCGATCCGTGGCCCCTTTTTCTTGACAGACGCCCCCGCCACAGCGTCCTGTTCTCCTCCACCGGCCGCGGATCTCTCTGACCGTGGCCTATTTCCATTACAAAAGAAATAACCTCCCGGAGGTCATCGCAGCACCGCCAATCACAGCATCACCGGCTGTCGCGGACCTCCGGGAGGTTCCGACGGAAGAACGAGGAGTTCAGACAAACGATGGATAAATACGACGCGTACGAGCGTTACGAAGAGTACCAGTACGTCGACAACAGCCGCCAGGCACGCCGGCGGCGGCAGGGCAAAGATCCCTCCAATAGTGCGCGCCGCTATCGCCAGAAGAAGGCGCGGCGCATGGCCCAGATGAGCGACCGCATGGAAGACTTCGTGCCCACCTACGTGGCCAACATGGCTCCCGAGCATCACGAACGGCAGTGGCTGATCGACTCGCTGAGCAGTTTCTATGGTAACGACCAGATCAGGGACGTGCTTCGTCTGGTCAAGGGCGGAAAGGAAGCCAACGTCTACGCCTGCCGGGCCAATCCCAAACTGGGTATGGACCTGGCGGCGGCGAAGCTATATCGCCCGCGCATGTTGCGCCACCTGAAGAACAACGCCGTCTACAAAGAAGGGCGTTTCCTGCGCGACGCGGACGGCAAGCTGATCCTGGGCTCTCGCGAGGAGCGCGCCATGGCCAAGAAGACGCGCTTTGGCAAGGACCTGGATCTGGCAGCCTGGATCGGGCATGAGTTCGAAATGCAGACCCTGCTCTTCGAGGCCGGCGCCGACGTGCCTCGGCCCCTGGCTCACGGCGGCAACGTCATCCTCATGGCCTATGTAGGCGAAGAAACGATGCCCGCGCCGACGCTACACGAGGTGAGTCTGGCGCCCGAAGAAGCGCAGCCGCTATTCGAACGCGTCATGACCAACGTGGAGATCATGTTGCGCCACCACATGGTGCACGCCGACCTCTCGGCGTATAACATCCTCTACTGGCAGGGGCGCATCACGCTAATCGACTTCCCACAGATGGTCGACGCCCGCAGCAATCCCAACACCCTGGGCCTGCTGCTGCGCGACGTCGAGCGCGTCTGTGACTACTTCGCCGCCTATGACATTGAGGCCGACGCGGCGGCGCTGGCAGACGGGTTGTGGCGACGGTACATGAATGCGGAGTTGTAGGGGGAGGGATCGGAGATTGGAGATTGGAGATTCACCGCAATCGCCGATCTCCAATCAACCGACCTCCAGCCTCCACCCACCGCCGTCTGCTGTCTGCCGTCCGCGTCGGTCTCGATGAAACGACGCGCCTGACAGATTTTACCGATTTCTTATTCCGTATTGGTCACTGCCCTGCGGCCCGGACTACGCTTACCACAGTCCAAAGACCTAAGAAAAAATCAGTGTCAATCTGTGTGAATCCGTGTCCCCTCTCAGTTTTTTTCTAAGGCCAGGGACTCTTGCACGGCGACGACGCCCAGGAGGGCCAGCCAGCAGATAAGACCCAGGGTGAAGGGCAGGGTCGTCACCAGGCTGACGACGGTGAGCGCCACAGAGACGGCGGTAAGAAAAAGGGCCGACAGCGGGTGGCGCAGCAGAAAGCGCCCGCAATTGGCGTAAGTCGTGCGCAGCGACTTATCCGCCTGCGCCAGCCAGAAGGGCCAATAGAACAGGTTCAGCATCAGCCAGATCGTCAGCCCCGCGATCCACAGAAGGCGTAGCAGAAACCACATCGTGCCCGGCGCGCGCCAGTAGACAAAGAGGTTAGCCACACTCACCAGCCACACGACGAGGTTCAGCAGGGCCCACTTCCACGCGGGCCAGTACAGGCGGCGCAAGGCGTCCCACGCCTCCCGCGGCCCCCAGTAATCCCCCTCATACCGCTGCCGGACCAGGGCGTAGACCATGGCCGTTGCCGGCGGGCCGGTCAACACCGGCAACTGCAGCAAAAACCACCCCGCGTTGAGCAACAACATCGGCACCCAATCGTCCCACCAGAGGCGGAAAGCGG
>JBMCFH010000140.1:0-8821 GCA_048620455.1 Chloroflexota bacterium
GGCGCTGCCGCAGGTTTGACATTTACCATAAATAAGAGTAGCCTATGGACATAATCAGTCGTTTCTGGCCACACGAGGCACGACCCAGCATAAGGAGCGTGGGATGGCGGAAGAGGATTTTGAATTCGAAGAGTTCGACGAGTTGGAAGAGTTTGAGGATCTAGAAGCGGAAGAATCGGCCGGCTTCGATTTCGAAGACGAATTTGATCGCCTGCGGGAAAAAACCACTCGTACGAGCGCCGTCTACGATGACATGGAGCTGGATGAGGAATACGACGAAGAACCGCAGGGATTCTTCAGCCAGATCACGCCGGGCCAGCGCCTGATCCTCCTGTTCTTGCTGCTTTTGGACATCGTCGTCATCGCCATCGGCGCGATGGCTTTGTTCAACGTCATCTAGGTTGGTCGCAGCGCTCTGCTGCCGCCGCCGTCTGCTTACCGCTCCGGCGGCTCCAACGACAGGTGATCGACAGCGGCGCTTTCCACAGCCTCACGACTGAACCACTGCGGGTGGTAGTCACCGTCTTGCCATAAGGGAATGAGATCGTCATAGTGCCGGTGGAACGGGTGTCCGCTCTGTCCGGTGGTATTTACCGTGCGACTCTCGTCCCAATCGCTCAAGTCGGCGATCATACGCATCGAGGGGTGCCCGGTCACCGTTGCAATATCATCCCAGCTCCAGCTGTTGGCGTTGACGACGCTGACACCGCCGTCTACGGCGTAAGGGCCGCGGTTTACCAGGCGCTCCACGAGGGTAATACCGCTCTGGCCCAACGGATCGCTGACGAACGTAGCCGTGTGTAGCCGTCCCCAGGTCCACGTCTCCATATCACCCCCGGCGTTCTCCTCGAACCACACCACGGTGTCTCGCAGGGCCTGCATTACGATTTCGTCGCGCGTCTCCTCGGCCTCTGTATTCACGTTATCCCACCAGCGAGCATTCTCCTGTTGCGCCAGGTGATGGAAGAAGACACGCTGCGATCCCCCGCTGTTGCCCAGAAAATCCTCCTCTACCGGCCCTAACTCATCACCAAGCGTGGCCTGGGCCAGGTGCATAAAAAAGATTTCGAAGAGCGCCGCCGTGACGCTGTCCCGCTGCAACTGCTGATCCCAGCCGCGCAGGCGCTCGATAGCCGCCTGCACGCGAGAATCATCACTGGACAGCCCGTCGAGCAGGTCAACGTAATTTTCGGCCAGCAACGATCTGGCGTCCATCTGCATGCGCGCAATGTCATCTCTAGTGAGGTCACCGCCTGCGCCAATCGCAGATTGTAACATCTCCTCAATGCGCTGCGCCCGGTCGCCCGCCGCCCAATAGCGGCTAATAAAGAACGGATACTCCTCGTCGACCACGGCGTTATTGGCGGTCACGATGTATCCTTCCTCCGGGTTCAACACAGCCGGCAGCGCCTCGTAGGGCACCGTGTCTTCCCATTCATAATCGCCTGTCCAGCCGGGCACCGGTTGCAGACCCTGTCCACTGTTCCGCATCGGAATGCGTCCGGGCATCTGGTAGGCAATATTACCCTCCACATCGGCGTATATCAGATTCTGGGCCGGGGCGTCGAAGTATCGTAGCGCCTCGCGGAACGCCTCATAATCCTGCGCCCGGTTCAGGAGCATGATTGACTCAAAAATGCGATTTTGATCCTGGATCGTCCAGCGGAAGGCCAGCGGATCGCCCGGCCCGTCAACCACATCGTTGATAATCGGCCCGTGGTGTGTCTGGCGCACCTCCACCGTCACGTCCTCCCCGCCGTTCACGCGGATCACTTCTTCAATGACCTCCACCTCGCGCCACTCGCCGCGGAACTCGTACTCCAGGTCATCACTGGGGTTGATTTTCTCGATGTACAAATCCTGTACGTCGGGGCCCACGTTCGTAAACCCCCAGGCGATATTCTCGTTGTGCCCAATGATCACGCCGGGAACGCCGGCGAACGAAAAGCCCGCTACGTCGAGCTGCGGCCCGTGCAGGGCGACTTCATACCAGATGGACGGCATCTGAATGCCCAGGTGTGGATCGTTCGCCAGCAGAGGCGCGCCCGTAGCGGTGTGCTCGCCAGCCACAACCCAGCTGTTACTACCCAGCGCGCCGGAGCCGCGAGCGAGACCCATTTCCGGTACAGCGCCGGCAATGGTGGTGTTCACCCGGGCCCAATCCACTGCCGCCTCCGCCTCTGAACCCTCTATTTCCTCCTCGAGCTCCCGCAGCTCATCACGGTTTTCCAGCCGGTCGGTAGGGGCGATAACCGGGCGCTCCTCATACGGATAGGGTGGCAGCAACACCGCCGCGGTGGCTTCGCCCAGCTCGCGATTCATGGCGGCGCGCGTCAGCTCGTTGTCCCAGTTACCGCCCAGATCCCAGGCCATCACCACCCCCCATGAAATCGTGTCTAGCGGCTCCCACGGCTCAATCTCCCACGGCTCCTGTACCAGGCCCAGAATCGTCTGGTTCAGGGACATGGCCTCACCATGCTCCTCAAGGTAAGCGTTCACGCCGGCGCTGTAAGCATCCAGGATATCCATCAGCTCCGGCGCTTCCGCTTCATAATACTCCAGGTGTTTCTGTGCCAGCCGGTTCCAGCCGATGGTGCGGATGAATGTATCTGTCTCCACCAGATCCTGGCCCAGTATCTCCGCCAGCCGCCCCTGCCCCAGATGGCGCCAAAACTCCATCTGCCAGAAGCGATCCTGAGCGTGCACATAGCCCTGCGCAAAGTACAGATCGTGCTCGCTGTCGGCGTAAATGTGGGGCACGCCATATTCATCGCGATAGACGTTGACTTGTGACTCCAGCCCATCTAAAGTTATGGTACCAACTGTTTGTGGAAACGGCCGACGGACAGTGACAGCCACGACGGCGGCAGCGACAATGAGTATCAGTAGCAGGAACCCAATAATTATGGTTGCAACACGCCCGGCGCGATTCATTCTCACTCCTCTGACTCTGACGACACGACCTTTGAGCACAATTTGTAGCATGGCTTACCTGCCCGGTCAATCTCGCGTCGCCCACGACCACGCCAAAGAGTAGGAGAACAGATAATGAAACAGATCGCTGTGATGGCAATCCTTCTATGGCTGACGCTGCAGATTGCAGGCGGCGCCCGCGCGCAGGATGATGATCGCCCGCGGGAAATTGACCCCTCGCCGCCGCGCGCGGCGACAGTCGCCGGGGATTGTGAAGTCGTATCTGGCCCCAATCTTCTGCAAAATCCCTCCTTTGAAGGAGAGTACAGCGCCTATTCTGGTCATCCTGATTGTGACTATGGCGTCTGTCAAACAGCCCTCATGGCCGACGGCTGGACCCCTTACTGGCGTTCTCAAGCTCCTGACGATCCACCCGATCAGAACAAAATGCCAGAATATAAACGGGCCGACCTGGAAGTAGGGGGGCCGCCGCGCGTTCACCACGGCGACTATGCCCAGCAGTACTTCACATTCCACGCCACCCACGAAGCGGGTTTCTATCAGATCGTGGACGTGACGCCCGGTGAATCCTACTGCTTCAGCATCTGGGGCCACTCCTGGTCGTCCAGCGACGACGATCCCTGGACCAGCGATCTGCCGCTGGAGCAACGCATTGGTATCCATCCCACCGGCGGCGTCGACTGGCTAAGCGATGACGTGATCTGGGGACCGCCCGTGCAGCAGTATAATGAGTATGCTCAGTTCAGCATCAAAGCCACGGCGCAGGCTCCGCAGCTGACCGTATTCACTTGGTCGCGCCCCATCTGGCCCGGGAAGCACAACGATGTCTACTGGGACCTTGCCACGCTAAAGGCTGTCGACGAGACGTCACAGATGCGCGTGTCCTCTGAAGAAGTGATTTTCCTGGCGCTTGATGACGCCCCTACGTCGCAAACACGCCAGGTGCTCATCGACCTGTCTGGTTTCGTGGATGTGTCGTGGAGTGCGGTGGTCGAACCAGGCGGCTCGCTCTCTCTCACACTGACTCCCAGCAGCGGACGCGGCAGCCATTTGCTCGCCGTAGAAGCTGATAGCAGTGGTTATGGGCTCGGCACCTACTCGGCTGATATTACTATCAGCACCGATCCGGCCGTAGAAGGCAGCCCGCTGACCATCCCCGTTACGTTGCACGTCGTTGACGAGCTACACACGAACTATCTTTCTGTGGCGATAGCCTCCGAGTCCTCCACGCCCTGAAACACAAAGGGGCGCCCACAAGGGGCGCCCCAATTGACTCAACAAGATTTTGGAAATCAGTCCGGTGCTTATTCCTGCGGTTTTTCGTCCTCGTTCTCGCCGTTTTCCTGTCCTTCGCGCAGGCCTTCGCGGAAAGAGCTGATGCCCTTGCCCAGTTCACTGCCCAGCTTGCTGATGCGCCCCACGCCAAAGACGAGGAGCACGATCACAAGAATGATGACCCATTCCCAACCACCTAGAGTAGCCATTTCAAATCTCCTTCCCAGTTACCGCCAAACGTGATACGCACTACTTGGGTAACCTGCCTGAGTCGGCACAGGCAGTAAAAGGTCTATGTAAAGTACTCTTGTAGGTGAGATTATAGCACCCACCCCCGGGCATGCAACAGAAGCAAGCCGCCGGAAGCCCTTCACAAATAACTCTCATACGCGGTTGCCTGCCCTCACTGCCAATGCTACACTTAATTCAGTATGTCTCAAGCCCTTTATCGAAAGTGGCGTCCCGCACGCTTTGAGGAAGTTGTCGGCCAGGAGCACGTCACCCGGACCCTGCGCAACGCCATTGCCTCCGGTCGTTCCGGTCACGCCTACCTTTTCTGTGGACCGCGTGGCACCGGCAAGACGACCACGGCGCGGTTGCTGGCCAAAGCCGTCAACTGCCTCCACGATGAGTTGAGCGAGCGCCCCTGTAACGAATGCGCAAACTGTAAAGCGATCAGCCAGGGTCGCTTCCTGGACCTTATCGAGATCGACGCCGCCTCAAATACGGGCGTTGACGACATTCGCGATCTACGCGACAAGATCAACTTTTCGCCCAGTGAAGGGCGTTACAAAGTGTACATCATCGACGAGGTGCACATGCTTTCTACAGCGGCGTTCAACGCGCTGTTGAAGACGTTGGAGGAGCCGCCGCCTCACGCCAAGTTTGTGCTGGCAACCACAGAAGAGCACAAAGTGCCGATGACGATCAAGTCGCGCTGCCAGCAGTTCAACTTCCGCCTGCTGACGCTCCAGGAAATTATCGAGCGCCTGCAGTGGGTTGTGGAACAAGAAAGCCTGGACGTAGAGCCAGAGGCAATCGAGCTCATTGCGCGGCAGGGCTCGGGTAGCATTCGCGACGCCGAAAGCCTGCTAGACCAGCTCGTCACAGCGCCCGGCGACACCATTACGTTGGAGCGGGCGCAGATGGTGTTGGGCACCGCTTCCAGTGCTGCCGTTGCGGCGCTGACGGACGCCTGGTTGGACGGCGACGGCGCAAGCGGGCTGCAAATCATCCACGAATCGTTGGCGTCGGGCGCAGACGTGCGCCAGTTCTCGCGCCAGATGGTCGATTACCTGCGACAGGTGCTCCTGTTGCAGGCGGCTGGCGAAGATGTACCTCTGAACCTCCCGGATGAGGAAAAGCGCCAGATGCTGGCCCAGGCGCGCCGGGCCACGCGCGAAAGCCTGATCGATGCTGTCAAAGCGTTCAACGAAGCTGCGCTTGCCTCCTCCAGCAGCTGGCAACCGCAGTTACCGCTGGAGCTATCGTTTATTGAGTTGCTGCCAGATGGCCCGGCCCCCGCCGCCAGCCAGCCGCAAGCGCAGCCACAGCGAGATGCGCCCGCTCCCGAACAGCCGCCATCCCCGGCGACAGAGCCGGAAGCGGTTGCTTCGCAACAGGAGCCGCGGCGAGAGGCGTCCCAGACGACCGAGGCACCCCAGAGCTCTGAAGCGCGAGAAGTCGAGGAACGCAGGGAATCTGAGGCGTCGCCGGAACCGCAGGCGACGAAAACAGCGCCTTCTGCGGAACCGGCCGTCGAGCAGTCGGCTACCTCTGGCGCGATCGCGCTGAAAAGCGTGCAAGCGAAATGGGAAAGCATGGTCAGCGCGGTCGGCAGCCAGGATCGCAATCTCCCGGCTCTGCTGGCAGTCTGTAAACCGCTGGCGATTGAAGGCAATGCCATTGTCCTGGGCTTTGAGTTTCCTGTCCTCAAGGACAAATTTGAGGACAAACCCCAGGCGCGAGAGATGGTCGCGGCGACGATGAGCGAACTGTTGGGACAGAAGTGCACCGTGCGCTGTGTGGTGAGCGGCAAGTACACGCCCCCTGCCCCAGTCGAAGACCCGGCAGACGCCGCAGTGGACCGCGACGAATTTTATGCCCTGGCCGATGAGCTGGGCGGCAAGGTACGCGAATCTTAACGGGCTTCCAAATCCGCATTACGTGAATCAGGACAGAACAGAGCGAAATAGTATAAGGAGTCTGCGATGGCAAAAAGACCTTATGGCCGAAAACCGAAAAGGAAAGGGGGCAAGAACCCCAACGACCTGATGGCTCAGGTCCAACAGATGCAACAGCAGATGGCCGAACAGCAGGAAGCGCTGGCCGATGAGACGGTCACGGTAACCGCTGCCGGCGGCGTAATCAGTGTGGAAATCACCGGTCACCAACGCGTCAAGTCGATTACCATCGACCCGGAGGTCGTGGATCCTGACGATATCGAAATGCTTCAGGATATGCTCGTCGCCGCCGTCAATGCAGCGATAGAACAATCGCAGGCCATGGCTGCCGAGAAGATGGAGGGCCTGACCGGCGGTATGGATATCAACAGTCTGCTGGGCGGGCTGGGAATGTAAGCGGTGGCTGACAATGTATTGCCGCGTCCCGTTCAGCGGCTGATCGACGAATTCGCGCGGTTGCCCGGCATCGGGCCCAAATCAGCCGCCCGCCTCACCTTTTTCCTGCTGCGAGCGGCCAACGAGCAGGCCGTCGATCTGGCAACCGCGCTGCAGGATCTCAAGGAGAAGACCACTCTCTGCTCCATCTGCTTTAATATCACCGAGCAGGATCCCTGCGCCATCTGCGCCAGCGAGGAGCGCGACCGCTCAACCCTCTGTGTGGTCGAGGAGCCGCTTGACGTCGTGGCCCTGGAGCGTTCCCGGGCCTACAAGGGCCTTTATCACGTTCTACATGGCGCCATTTCTCCCGTAGAGGGCATCGGCCCCGAAGATTTGAAGATAGAAGAACTGATGCGGCGGTTGGAACGTGGTGAGTTCGAAGAGATTATCATCGCCGCCAACGCCACGCTGGAAGGCGACGCCACGACGCTCTATCTGCAGCGCCGCCTGTCAGAGTTCGAAGGGCTGAGATTGACGCGCCTTGCCCGAGGACTTTCCGTGGGCGGCGACCTGGAGTATACCGACGAAATCACGCTCACCCGAGCCTTAGAAGGACGCCAGGCGCTGTAGCAGCGCCTCCCTCCTCACAGCAAGCAGCGATCTAGAGACGATGTGACCACTCAATTGACGCCGGCGCTGCTGGCAAGCATCCTGATCGGCGCTGCGGCCTACCGGCGCGGCTCCCTCTCCCGTTCCGGCGTTATCGGAGCCGTCGTCGTGGGTACCCTCACCGCCGGATTGGGCGGCTGGAGCTGGGGATTGCTGTTGGGTCTTTTCTTTCTTACCTCCAGCCTGCTTTCCCACTTCCGAGAAACGGAAAAACAACTCGTCGCCGAGAAATTCGATAAATCGCACCGCCGCGACTTTGGCCAGGCAATGGCCAACGGTGGCGTGGGCGCACTGATCGCCCTGCTCAACGTCCTCTATCCCTCCCCGCTCTGGTTCCCCCTGTTCCTGGGCGTGATGGCTACCGTTAACGCCGACACGTGGGCCACGGAACTGGGCACCCTGAGCAAGGGCCGGCCACGCCTCATTACAAACGGCCGGCCGGTCCCGGTGGGCACCTCGGGCGGCGTCTCCCCGCTGGGCACCGCCGCCTCCTTCGGTGGTGGCCTGCTCATCGGCCTGGCTGCCGGTCTGCTGCAGCGCGGCCGGCGCGCCTGGCATCTGGCGCTCATCGGCGGCCTGGCAGGCCTCGCCGGATCCCTCTTCGACAGCCTGCTGGGCGCTACGGTGCAACAGATCTATTATTGTGACTATTGTAAAAAGGACACCGAGCGCCGCATCCATAAGTGTGGACAGCCCACCCGGCCACTGCGCGGCTGGTCCTGGTTGAATAACGATCTCGTGAACCTCTTTGCCTCGCTGATCGGCGGGCTGGTGGCTGTCTCGTTATGGGTTTTTTTGCGCCGAAACGAGAGATGTTCTGAGCGATAACGAGAGAGTATTCGACACAGGGCAAAAGTCCGCCCGACGGCGCTCACCGACGAATACCTGAAAACGGCTCAATCCTAGCGCCGGGCTCCGATAATCAGGCCTACTACAAAAGCCAGCGCCACAACCACGATCCTACCGGCACTAAGGAAAACGGTATTAAGGGCCGCAGCGGGCGGCGCGGTGACCCTTCCGCCGGCCTCGGGCTGCGGTTCCTCCGGCAGCGGTCGCGCCACCAGCTGGACCTCGTCGTGTGGCACAGTCTCCGCCACCGCTTCCAGCGCCTGCTCCTTCGACGTCACCAGATGGTAGCGCTCCGCGCCGGATTCGACGCGCACGCGGCGCCCGTAGCGCCGCGCATAGAGCTTTGTGAACTCCGCTCCCAGCAGGAAGATTTGCGCCGAGTAGTAGACGAACACGAGCAGGATAACCAGGGAGCCGGCGGCGCCGAAGCTGGACGAGGGGTCGCTGGCACTGAGGTAAAAGCTGATGACCTCCTTGCCCAGCACAAAGAGGGCGGCGGTCACCATCGCTCCCACGACGACATCGCGCCAGCT
>JBMCFH010000141.1:0-8596 GCA_048620455.1 Chloroflexota bacterium
GACGGCTTTGTCGTCTTCGGCGAGTATAACATTGACGTGACGGCCCCTGGCGTGGGCAACGAGCCCGAGGACATCATCATTCACTACGAGTCCGAGAGCCCGATTGTACCCAGCCCCGACTTTGGAACCGCTTTCCTCTGCCGCGTGACTAGCGACAGCTTCGAGGACCACGGCGGCGGCCTGGCTCAGGGTGTGTTCAAGATGCACACGACGGAAGATGGGCGCCAGATCTCCAACATCCGCAACGTGATCACCTTCCCCGGCCTTGGCTTTGAAGCTCAGGACCTGCTGCAATAATCACCACCGGGAAATCCAGTAACTTTCCCCCTGAACAGAACAGTACCGGCCTCGGCTTTACACTAAGCCAGAGGCCGGTACCTATGCTGACCCCAGTAATCCGCCCACTAAGAACAGCAGGCGGCACGAGCAGCGCTGCAATAAGACAGAGGTGCAGGACGAGACATGACATTCCCACATGTAAAAGAATTGCCTTACCTGACCACTGAGCAAATGCGCGAGGTGGATCGCGCCATGATTGAGGATTATGGCATCCAGCTGATGCAAATGATGGAAAACGCCGGCCGTGCGCTGGCTCATGTGGCTCGCATTCGCTTTCTCAACGGCGATCCCGGCGGAAAACGCATGGTGGTGTTATCTGGTACGGGAGGCAATGGGGGCGGCGCCCTGGCAAGTGCACGGCGTTTACACAATTACGGAGCGACCGTCCACGTCGTTACAACCAGGGAAGACGAGGCCTTCGCGCCGGTCCCGCGCCAGCAGCTTGACATCCTGCGCCGTATGGGAGTAACAATCAGCGAGGCGCAGGCAGCGCCAGACATTGGCGCCATTGACCTTATTATCGATGGCCTGATCGGCTATAGTTTGCGCGGCGCGCCACGGGGCGTCGCTGCCAATCTTATCCGTTGGGCGAACAACCAGGAAGCCCCTATCCTGGCCCTGGATACGCCCTCTGGCCTGGAGACAACGTCTGGCACCGTATTTGAACCGGCCATCCAGGCCACAGCCACCCTGACCCTGGCGCTACCTAAGGAAGGGCTGCGCGCGCCTGGAGCGGAGGTCTATGTGGGCGAGCTCTATCTCGCCGACATCAGCGTCCCGCCCGCTCTGTACGCTCGCCCGCCGCTCAACCTCACTGTCGGTCCGATTTTCGCTAACGACGACACCGTCCGGCTGCACTAATTGATTCCACCTCGCAGCCATCCGCGACCGTTCGGTAACGGTGCAGGAACTGGCCCGGCAAATGACAATAGATGATTTGCGGGTGTTCACGGATGAACTGGTGGACACGATGCTGGCCCTTATTTCTAACTGCGGTGATGAGGACGTCACGTTCGTGCCTCGTAATCCCGACGCTCTCGACCGCTACGCCAGCTCGGAGCAAGAAGTAAGGATGCCCTGGACGCTGGGACACGTCATCGTGCATACGACAGCATCGGCCGAGGAGAGCGCCGCCCTTGCCGCGGAGCTGGCACGGGGAGTTAAATTTCACGGCCGTTCCCGTTATGAAGTACCGTGGCACACGGTAACGACCATTGAGCAGTGCCGGCAGCGGCTGGAAGAGAGTCGTCGCATGCGCCTGGCCAGTCTCGACATGTGGCCGGACGAGCCGCATTTTGACAACACTTATACGCCGTATAAGGCTCTGGGCCGTGTGGGACCGGTGGAACGGTTTCTCCTTGGACTATGGCACGACGCAGACCACCTTGACCAGATTGAGGACATTGTCGAGCAGGCGACCACCGCACGCGGCTAGACAAAACGCGTCTCTCATCATTGCCCGCCAACGGCTGGCAATTCGAACTCGGCGCGCGCGGCACACCTTCATTTTACGTAAATGGCCAACCCGCCAACCTTTTCAGCTACGAATCGGCCGTGGCTACCATCCGCGCAGAACTGGATTGAACCAGTTACATGCTGCGAAAACGTCTGCTTCTCCTCTCCTTTGGCCCTGATACTCCGTACCTGAAGCGGCAACGCCCTCCAGGCCATCAGTGCGAAGCAGAGTGTAGCACGTTCAGGCCCCAATCGTATCGCGTATAGCGTAAAGAGAATGCGCCCCCGCTTTCAGCACCTGCAAGGCCCGCTTCACGGTTGCCGCAGGGTCCGCAGAATGCTCCTTGCTGCCCTTAGCCATCTGTGCGTTTAAGACGAGAGTGGGCCCGGCCCCGGAAAGGCGGTCCAGAACAAATTCCCGGCCGCAGATTAATTTGTCGGAAAGTTTCATCTTTGCAAACCGTGTTTTTCTCGTGCCTGTGTTGATGTCTACGCCCATTCTATAGCGACGCGGGACCCAGGAAGGTAAACAAACTTACGTTCGAGGTCGAACCGTGGCGGCCCGTTATCGCACAGCTCCGGGCGAGGCGCCCCACCCATTTTGTAACGCCCCTACCATTACCACCTGCCGCGCTCAGTTATACTCTTTATTAAGGCTACGAAGTGGACATCGTTCCGTTTAGCATAGCCATCGCCCTCGCTCTCATCGCCGTCACTGTTCCACAATTACGGTTCATGCCAAAATAGGGAGGTATAACTATGGCAGATACAGGTAAAGTACTGGTCACTGGTGCAACGGGAAATACGTGCTCCATCCTGGTACCCGCATTGGTGGAAGCGGGCGTAGACGTGCGCGCCTTCGTGCGCGACGAGGCAAAAGCGCAATCGCTCCGTGACATGGGTGTGGAGGTGGTCATCGGCGATCTCGATCGGCCCGAAACGATCGGCCCGGCGCTGGAGGGCGTCGACAAGATCTATCTCCTAACCTGGAACGGACCTACGCAGGAGCAACAGGCAAAAAATGTCATCCAGGCAGCCCAGGAAGCGGGCGACCCGCACATCGTGCGGCATTCCATGTGGGGCTCGGAGAATAGCCGCATCATTCAGCAGGGCCTGGCGGCGGAAGAAGCGCTCAAGGAATCCGGCTTGCCCTGGACAATCCTTAAGCCCACGTTCTTCATGCAGAACCTGATGCTGTCGGCCCAGACAGTTGCCGAGGATGGGATGCTTTACTGGGACCTGGGTGACGCCGAGCTGGCCATGATTGACATCCGCGACGTTGCCGATGCCGCTTTTGCCACGCTTACGGGCAGCGGCCACCAGGGTAAGAGTTACATCCTCACGGGTCCCGAGGCAGTATCACTCCACGACACGGCCGACGCCTTCTCGGATGTACTTAACAAAGACGTCAATTACGTCGCAGTACCGCACGAGGCATCGCTGGAGGCGATGCTCGATATGGGCTTCCCAGAGTGGATTGCTCGCGGTTACGGGGAATTGATGGAAGGCTTTCTCGAAGGTTTTGCAGAACAGCCGACCGACCATGTGCAGCAGCTCACAGGCCATCCTCCGCGCTCGATACATGATTTCGCACGCGATTTTGCCGGAGTATTTGGTGGTAAGAACTGAACCAACCACTATCTCAACAGGCACGTGAAGACGCGAACACGGCGACTGCTTATCCAGCAGTCGCCGTGTTCCATACAGAAAGGGAGGAGGGAAGAAACGGGTTATGCAGGCTCGGGCACTCCTTCCGCCGCCAGGATGCCGGCGGATTCTTTGAGCCCGGCATCTTTGACGTTATCCATCAGCGTAAAGAAGCCTTCGGTCAGCGTGGGGTGGATGAAGATGGCCTTTTCGAACAATGTCCACGGCGCGTCGGCCATCATCAGCGCCATCAGCGTCTGCACCAGCTCGCCGCCTTCGCTGCCCAGGATAGCCGCGCCCAGGATGCGGTCTGTGTCGGCGTCAATAACGACCTTCATCAGCCCCGCGGGTTCGTCGCGTTCGATGGCCCGGGCCACCCAGGCCATGGGGATCGAGCCCACTTTTAGATTATAGCCGGCGTCGCGTGCCTGTTTCTCGGTCAGACCCACACGGCCCAGCTCGGGGTCGGTAAACAGGGCGTAGGGCACGAGGCGCCCGTCTGTGGTGCGCGGCGATTGGGCGCCCTCGACCAGGTTCTCGTAAACGAGCAGATGGTCGTCGTAGGAGATGTGCGTGAAGGCCGGGCCGCCCTTGACGTCGCCGAGCGCCCAGATGCCGGGCGCGGACGTTTCCAGCCGCTCATTGACCACGACGAAGCCGCGCCGGTCTGTCTCCACGCCCGCGGCCTGCAGGTTCAGCGCTTCACTGTTCGGCACACGACCCACGGCCAGGAATAGATGCGTACCCGCTATCTCTTGCGAGCGCCCATCTTCATGAGCGACCGTTAGCACCAGACCCTGTGCCGTCCGTCTGACGTTGCTAGCCTGAGCGCCCAGATGGAACTTGATGCCTTCGGCTTCCAGCGCTTCCTGCAATACCTGGGCCACGTCTTCGTCCTCGCGCGGCGCGATTTGCGGGCCGTGTTCGATAACTGTGATGCGACTGCCAAAACGGCGGAACATCTGTCCGAATTCCAGGCCGATGTAACTGCCGCCGATTATCAGCAGATGCTCAGGCACCTGCTCCAGATCCATGACATTGCGATTGGTCAGAACATCGACGTTCTCCAGGCCCGGAAGATCCAGATAGCGGGGGCCGGCGCCGGTGTTGATGAAGATGTGCTCGCTGGTCAGTTCGTACTCATTGACGGCAATGGTGTGGGGGCCCACAAAGCGGCCTGTGCCGCGGTAGAGGTCCAGCGAGGGGCGTTTGTCCACATGGGCTTGCTGTCCGCTGCGCCATTGTTGGACAATGCGGTTCTTGCGCGCGACGACCTCTTCTAGATCGACGGTCACTTCTCCCGTTTCCACGCCGAACTCGGCACTGCGCCGTGCCTGGTGAGCGATGCGCGCGCTGGCCAGCATCGTCTTGGTCGGTGTACAACCATAGTTGATGCAAGAACCGCCCAGGTGCTCGCGCTCGATGAGGGCCACGGTCCAACCGCGCTCGGCCAACTTGTGCGCCAGCGGATTTCCCGCCTGTCCCGAACCGATAATAATCGCGTCATAATCTCGTCGATTTGCCATTCTATCCTCTTCCATTCGATTTTATTTTTTGTTTGTTCTCGTCTTCATCTTTATCGTAACGGAAGATGCGCCAATACGTGGAAACGGTATGGTCGTGGAATGGTTACGAACAAGTTGCGGGGAGCGCTCTTACTGACGGGACTCGTCCAGCCGGTAGCCAACGCCGCGCACGTTGACAACGTAGGTGGGATCAGCGGGATCAGTCTCGATTTTCTGCCGTAGCGCAAAGACGTGGCGCTTGATCAGTTCCTTTGCTTCCCAAAGCTCCGCCTCATATTCCAGCACCAGACGCGCCAGCGTCACATAATCAACGACTTCACCTTTGCGCTGAGCCAGAACCAGCAAAAGCTGGTATTCCGTCGGAGTTAACGAAACCGGTTCATCACAGCGCAGCACCTCGTGTGCCTGAAGGTTAATCTGTAGATCGCCGATTTCCAGCCTGCCTTGCTCCTGTGCATGCTGCTCTTCCGGCTGCGGCGCCTGCGCTTCCTCACCGCCGTCCAGACCGTCCAGCCGCTGCAGCGTGCTGCGCATTGTATCCAGGAGTTGTGTTTCTTCGCGCCGGCGGCGGGCCGAGGCCAGCGCCTGGTTCACGACGGCGCGAATCTCGTCGGGCTGCGCCGGTTTGAGCAGGTAGTCATGGGCGCCCTGCTTCACGGCCGTGATCGCCGTCTCCAGCGTGCCATGACCTGTGAGCAGGAGCACGGCGACATGAGGCCAGCGCCGGCGTATCAGCGCCAGGAGGTCGGTTCCGGACATGTCGGGCATGCGAATATCGACAATGGCCACTTCGATGGCGAACGTTTCCAATACCTCCTGCGCGTCCACGCCAGTGGCAACGTCGCGCACAGTGTGACCATCACGGGTGAGGATGGCTCGTAGTCCTTTACGAATGTTGGGTTCGTCGTCAATGATCAGGATCTTGCCTGGATTGGTGGCCATCAGGAAACACCTGCTTGCTCAGTTACAATGGAGGGGAAGACCGCGGCGATGGCGGCCCCCGGCCGCTGTGAGAAATCGTCGTTTACCGGACTACGTGCCTGCAGGTGCCCACCGTGCTCGGCGACGATGCCATGGCTCACGGCCAGTCCCAGACCGGTGCCGCTGTGCTTGGTCGAGAAGAAAGGTTCGAAGATCTTGTCCAATACATCTGGGGCAACACCCGCCCCGTTATCGGTGAAGGTAATCTGCGCCTGATCCCCCACCTGCTGAGCCTCAATCCGCAATTCCCCGCCGTCAGGCATAGCGTCCACAGCGTTGAGGATCAGATTGAGGAAGACCTGCTGTAACTGATCACCGACGGCCATCACCGGCAGCAGGTCGTCGTCGGCCGTGTAGCGAACGGTGATTCCAGTTTGCTCCAGGCGCCTTTTCGCCAGGGCCAGCACCGTTTGCAGAAGCTGGTCAATGTCCTGCGGCGACTTGATGCCGGGCTTTGGTTTCTGAAAATCGAGGAGACGTTGTGTGGTGCGCGTAATGCGCTCCAACTCCTGCTGTACAATGGTCAACTGTTCGCGCCCCTCGGCGCTCAACGGCTCCTCCCCCACCAGTTGCAGGTGCAGGGCGATGGCCTGCAGTGGATTGTTGACTTCATGGGCCACCGAAGCCGCCAGACGACCGACCGCCGCCAGCTTTTCGGCGCGTACGACCTGAGCCTGCGCCTCTTCTAGCTGCTGTGTGCGCTCCCGGACGCGATCTTCCAGTTCCGACGCGGCTCGCCGCAACTCGTCGATGAGGCGCGCGTTCTCGATGAAGACGGCAGCCTGATCGGCAAAGACCTGCGCCAGCTGCAGCGCCTGATCGTCAAAGGCATTGGGGCCTGTGAGACAGAAGAGCGTGAGCACCCCTACCACGCGTTTCCTGGTGACCAGGGGCACGGCAAGCACGGAGCGCACGCCTTCTTCTACAACCTGAGGATGCACGCGCCTGTCTTGACGTGCATCGCCAATGATCAGCGGCTGATTGTGGCGCACCACCCAGCCGGGAACGCCTTCGTCAAAATCGAAGGAAATCCTCTGAACCGTGTCGGGTGGCAGATTGTGACTTACCAGTACCCGGTAGCGTTGGGTGGTTTCGTCAAGCCGGAAGAGCAGGCCGGCATCCATGGGCAGGGTTTCGCCGGCCTTTTGCATCACCAACCGCAGGGTGCGGTCCAGGTCTACCGAGGCGGCGATCTCGCGCCCGGCAGCGGCAATGGCCGCCAGCGCGGCGTGGCGTTCGCTTTCCAGTTGATGGATGCGTTGCCGTTCGCGCTGGCGTTCCCGATCAATCAGCCAGCCGGCGAGAGGTCCCACAAGCAGAGACACCAGAGCAAAGAGGTCTGGCCCTATTCCAGGCGCCAAAAACAGCAAGCCAGCGCTGGCGCTGCCAGCGACGGCGCCCCCCGCCAGGCCATGCTGGGTTGCTGCCAGGAGGATGGGGACAACGAGCAAGCCGTACACGACCAGGGGAGGCCGGGCGGCAAGGAGCAGCACCAGAAGGAGCAAGAGTATCAGATAAGGTTGCAACCAACGGACTCGTGCAGACAAACTCATGTTGTGTGTGCCCTGCGCCACCTGAATCAAACCGCAGTGTTCTCTGTCGCAGAAGAACGCTCTGCCGGACGGAGTGCGAACCAAAACGGCAAGGCCACCAGCAGCCCGCCGCCGAGCATGTTGCCGATGCCTACCGGTATGATATTCCAGAGGAGCGCCAGTGGCCAACCTGGCCCGTAACCGGCGGGCATGGCCAGGGAAAAGTAGCCCATGTTTGCCGGACTATGCTGGAAATTGGCGGAGACGAAGAGGCTTACAACCAGCAACACCGGGATGTATTTGCCGATGATCGAACGGCCCATCATGGCGAAAAAGGCAGCCATACCCACCAGCCAGTTCGCCAGAACGCCGGACAGCACCGCGCGCCCCCACGCTGCCGGCGTGCCCACAGCGGCAAAGGCCATCTTCTTGTCCAGGAGGAGGGTAAGTTCCTGGAACACCGCCGGGGAGTAGTTCTGTGCGGTGATGATCAGCAGTCCAATGAGCCAGGCGCCCAGCAGGTTGCCAACCCAGGCAAGCAGCCAAAATCGACTGATCTTCTTGAGGATTGTGGGCGTGTGCCGGTAGAGCATTGTCGCCGGCAGGACGACGTTGGCCTCCGTGAAAAGCACCGCTTCAGAAAGGATGACGAAGAAGAATCCGGCGGAGAACCCCAGGCCCTCAATGAGGCGCCGTGGGCCCTCAACCTCCACACCCTGCCCCAGCAATAGAGAAAACAGAGCGCCCGTTGTGATGAAACCGCCGCCAAGCACGCCCAACACCAGGACCTGGAGCAAGGACAGGTGCTCAAGCCGACGCGAGCCGAACGCGCACATCTCGCCCAGGACATGTTCCGCAGAAAGATATTGGCGCGCCGGTCGTTGGTCCTGGTTAGACATCTAATCTCCTCGACAGCTCTCGATCGTTCACTGGTGCATGCCGCAGCCAAGCAGCCACCGATCTCCATTCTGCTGCAGCAACTCATCAGCTTCTTTTGGTCCCCAACTGCCGCGTTCGTAGCTGGCCAGTGGGGGTGCACTTGGGCCAGACCAGGCCTGGAGAATGGGGTCGATGAAGCGCCACGCATTCTCAATGCCGTCGCTACGCGTGAATAAC
>JBMCFH010000142.1:0-8333 GCA_048620455.1 Chloroflexota bacterium
GCACACACAGTACAGGGGATTCATTATACGCGCGTTGCAGCAGGTGTGCGATTAACACACCAGGCAGTCTCCGCCCTGTCTCCCTTTCAGCTACCCGCTCACTACCAGGCTCGCAAGGCTATCCGCGTGGGCGCCGGTACCAGACAGCGTCATTCAGCGCAGAAATCAACGGGCCGGGCCGGCCGCTCGTTCACAATTAGCCGGAACACGTCGGGCCGCGCATAATGGCCCACCGCATCAAAGTCAAATCTGCTGCGCGCCACCTCGGCCAGATCCACATCGGCGAACAGTATACCTTCCTCGCCGTAAAGCGGACCGGCTACGTAGTCGCCGAGCGGCGATACAATGGCGCTCCCACCGCGGCACATCACTTCCGGCAGATCACTCAACTCCTCCACGCTCTCCAGGTCCGCCGGGTACATCGCTTTGGTCACGTACTGATTACAGCCCAGGACAAAGCAGCGTCCTTCGCAGGCAATGTGCTGCAACGTAGCCTGCCAGCTATCGCGGCTATCGGCCGTGGGAGCCAGGTATATATCCACCCCTTTCCCGTACATCGCCGCCCGGGCCAGTGGCATGTAATTTTCCCAACAGATCAGACCCCCTACGCTACCCAGCGACGTACCCACTACCGTCAGCGTGCTGCCGTCTCCTTCGCCCCATATCAGCCGCTCCGACGCCGTCGGCTTCAGCTTGCGGTGCTTGCCCAGCAACCGGCCGTCAGGCCCGAAGTAAAGCAGCGTACAGAAGAGGGTACCGCCGCTGTATTCAGAGTCGCGCTCCACCACGCCGATAGCCAGGGTGACCTGGTACCGGCGCGCCGCTTTGCCCAATACCTCGGTAATCGGCCCCGGCACGTCCACAGCGTTGGCCCAGTAGCGCTGCCACGTGCGCCGCCCGGACCCACTGCGGCTGCCCACCACAGCGCCGAAACTCAGACCGCGCGGATAGGCGGGAATGAACGCTTCCGGAAAGAGCACAAGCTGCGCCCCGCCGCCCGCTGCCTCCGCCAGCAATTCACACGCCTTCTCCGCTGTGGCCTGCGCGTCAAACAGCACAGACGCCGCCTGAACCACTGCCACACGCCCCCGCGGCAAGCTCTGTGACATTTTCTATCTTCCCCCCAGGACCCTCAACGCCGTTAACGCATAAACCTGAACCGCCTCCACGACCTGTTCCAGGCGCACGTGTTCGTTGGCCGAGTGGCCCACGTCGGGATGGCTGGGTCCAAAGATGACCACCGGGATGCCGTCCCCGGCGAAAAATCGGCCATCGCTGCCCTGATTATAGCCGATCAGCCCTCGTCGCTCGCCCGTCACGTCGGTCAGCGCCTGCTGCATCGTTGCCACAAGCGGGTCGCGCTCATCCGTCTCCATGGGCTGCCCGCTGCTATAGAGTACGTTTAGCTCGTAATCCACAGGGGTCACTTCGCGCGTGTAGCGCTGCAATAGGTCGTCCAACTCATTCACAATCGACTCGATGGTTTCACCGGGCGGCACGCGCCGATCCAGTGTCAAGCGGCACACCTCGGGCACCATATTCGTTTTCAGACCGCCCTGGATGGTGCCCAGATTCATCGTCGACGGTGGCAGGTAAGGATGCGTGCGCTCGGCCAACAGCGGCGCGTACTCCCGCTCCAGGAACTGAATGATGCCCGCCATCTGCACGATGGCGTTGAGCCCGTTCCAGGGCATCGCCCCGTGCGCCGCTTCGCCGTGAACCACCAGCTCAATCCAGTTGATGGAACGTTCCGCTACCGCCACCGCGTTGTCCGTCTGCTCGCCCACGATGAGCATATCGGGGCGCAGTCTACCGCTCTCGCGCAGCCACTGCGCCCCGTGTTCGCCCAGCGACTCTTCGTCGGCCACCGGGTTCACGACCAACGTGCCCTCAAGCTGCACGCCGGCCCGCTTCAAGGCCACGGCTGCCATCACCTGCGCCGTCACGCTGCTTTTGTCGTCGCCCGCTCCGCGCCCGTACAGCACGCCGTCCACAATCTCGCCGCCGAAGGGATCGTGCTCCCAGGCGCCGGGATCCTCAATGGGCACGGTGTCGATGTGCGCATTAAGGGCCAGTTGCGGCCGCTTTTGCCGGCCCGCCAGCGTAGCCAACACGCTGGGTCGCTCGGGCAGATCGGCGACGACTTCGTGAACGATCCCTTCGCGCTCGAACAGGGCCGCGCAGTAGCGCGCCGCCTCCACACAATCTCCGGGCGGATAGGTGCTTTTGATGCGCACCAGCCCTTGCAAGAACAACGCCACCTCGGCGGGGTCAATGCAGTCCAGAACGCGCGCCTCGGACGCAGTTACAGACATGTTGCGACCTCAGGCCGGCACGCTCTCCAGCGCCGCGTCGTCCTTTAGTTTCTCCCACTGTTCCGTTTGGAACACCGCATCGTAACCCTTGAACGGTTTCAGCTCCGGGAACTTGTAGGTGTTGGCCTTGCTCGTGCGCTTGCCCAGTCGCACCAATGATTCGGCCATCTGTACCGAAGCGCGCACCGAATCGACTACGGGAATGCCCAGCTTCTCTTCCAATTCCACGTCCAGACCGGACATGCCCGCGCAGCCCAGAGCAATGGCCTCGGCTCCCTCCGCGATCGCCTTGCGCCCGGCGTCCTCCAGCGTGTTACACGCTGCCTCGCGCAGGTGCTCGGTGTCCGCCACCGTCAGGTCCGTGGTGAACACGCCAATGCAGCGCTCTGTAGGCCCAATGTGGAACCCGGTCTTGAGCACCGCTTTGCCCACGAAATCCTTGATGCGGTGCAATACCGTAGCCACGGCCCACTTGGCGGCGATCATGTTACACACGTACATGCTGGCTTCGGCGATGCCCACCACCGGCTTGTCCGTGATCTCTCGCGCCGCCTCGATGCCCGGATCGCCCCAGCAGGCAATGACGAAGGCGTCGAAATCGTCTTCATTTTCCAGAATCGCCTTCAGGATACCGGGAATCGCCAGATAGTCGTCGTAATACGTCTCGATAGTCAGCGGTCCTACATCCGGCGTCACCGTCACCACGTCCACCCCCGGGCTGGCGGCAGCGCTCCCTTCGCGGCGAATACCCTCCGTCATTTCCTCCATCGTATTGCCGTTAATCACCAGAATCCGAACTGTCATCATCGCCTCCTTCTTCAACACTCAATCAACTGTTCACCGCGTGCCGGCGCACCGCTCAGGCGCCGGACCCATCGCTGCTTCCATCGCCGTCGCGCGCCGCATCGCGTTGCGCCCGCATCTGGCGGCGCAAATCGCCCGTTGCCGCGTCGTCCACCGTCCACGTCTCGGTGTCGATCACCACACCGTACTGGCGTCGCGCATTTTCCAGGCTGACAAACTCGTCGCGCACATCGTCCAGAACGCGCTGCGGATCACGCTCCAGCGCATCGCCGTATCCACCGCCACAAGGACTCACCGTGCGATACGTCTCGCCGGTCTTCACCAGGCGCGAGGGGATCTTGGAGGGCAGGTCGACGGCCTCGTCGCTGCCGGCGGGAATGTACTGGAACGCGCCCGGCGTGCCTTCCTCGCCGCCAAACACGCCCCAGGGCGCGTACTTGTTCCCTTCTCCTTCCAGCGAGAGGAACGAGTCGGCGAGGAATTGCATCTCGCGAATTGAGCCCAGGCCACCGCGCCACTTGCCCGGCCCCGCCTTGTTCTCCACCAGCTCGTAGCGAGTCACACGCAGCGGGTAGTGGCTCTCGATGTCTTCAATGGGGTTATTGCGCGTGTTGGCGAAAAGGGTATCGACGGCGTCCATCCCATCCTTACCATGCCGCCCACCATAACTGCCCTCGGTGATGTCCATATACACCCAGTAATTTTCATCCACCACGCCGCTATAGGCCGCTACCTTCAGGTTGCCGATGCCCGCGCTGATGTTGTGCGGCGCCACCGGCGCCAGCGCCTTCATCACCGTCGCCGAGATGATGTTCCCCGGGCAGAAACGGGCAATGACTGGCGCGGGATAAACAGGGTTAGCCAGGCATCCCCGTGGCGCTGTAATGTGGATCGACCGCGTCAGGCCATCGTTCTGCGGCACGTACTCCATCAGCGCCGAGTCCAAAAGCACTGAGCGCAGCGTGACGTAGATGGCGATGTCCACCGTGCCGATAAAGGGCATGTTGATCGGCTTGTTGGGCACCTGCGGCGAGGTGCCGGCCAGATCCACCGTCATTTCCTCGCCGTCGATGCTCACCGTCACCGCGATCTTCAGATCCTTCTCGCGCGGATCATCGCTGTCCAGAAACCCATCCAGGAAATCTTCCGCATAGTAAGTGCCGTCCGGCAGCGCAGCGATTGCCTGGCGCATCATGCGGTCGGAGTAGTTCATCAACTCCTCGCTGGCTGCCAGCACGTTCTCGTAGCCAAAGCGCTCGATCAGCTCCAGGTAGCGCTCGGCGCCTACGCGGCAGGCGGCGACCTGCGCCTCCATGTCACCCACCACCATGCCCGGGCTGCGGATGTTCTGGTGTAGAATGCGCCACACCTGGTTGTTACGCCGGCCGTTCTCGTAGAGCTTGATGGCCTTAAACTGCAAGCCCTCGGCGTAAGCGTCCATGGCGTCTACGATGCCACAACTGCCGGGCGAGAGAGCGCCGACATCCAGATGGTGAGCCGTGGTGAATGAAAAGCCCACCAGCTCGTCACCGCGGAAGATGGGCATACCGATGCCGATGTCCGGCCCGTGGGACGCCCCGTAGTAAGTGTGATTGTGCATGATCACGTCGCCGGGATAGAACGCCTCGTCCATCTCCTCCATGGCGCGGAAAATTCCCTGCAGGTAACCGGGAATGGGCCCCAATTGTAGCGGCGTGCTGATAGGGCATTCAGCCAGCTGCCGCCCCAGCGGATCCAGAATGGCGGCCCCGAAATCCTCGGATTCGCGAATAATGCTGGAGTAGGACATGCGCGCCAGCTTGTGCCCCATCTCCAGCGCCACGTTCTCCAGTGCGCCGCCAATGACCCGCGCCGTAATCGGATCGATATCGGGCAGCGTGGGATTGTTGGCCAATAGCGTATCTTTGGGCATCGTCATGATAGTTCACTCCTTCTAGCACAGCCGCAAAGCCGCGCTTTCGTCACTCAGCCTTTAAAATGAGATTGCCTGACGGTTGCACCCGCGCCGTCCACCTGGGCGGCACGACGGTGGTCGTATCCTTTTGGTAGAGAACGGCCGGTCCCTCGATGATCGAGCCTGCTTTCAGGCCGTGCCGCTCGTAGAAACGCGTCTCAAACGGCTCCAGGGCGCCGTTGACACGGAAGTAGCCCTGCGCGCTCTTCACGTACGCTTCGGAGCCGTCCACCCCGCCATCCCCAATGTTGCCCGCACTCAGCTTGGGCATGCGCCCCACGCCCACCAGTCGCAGACTGACCAGCTCAATCGGATTCTCGGCAAAGTAGTGACCGTATTCCTCTTCGTGGATCTCATGGAAATTGTCCCAGATCTGTCCCACGTTCTCTGCCGTCACCTCGCCGTCGGGAATCGCCGCCCGCAGCTCGTAACCCTGGCCTACGTAGCGACAATCGGCGCTGCGTTCGATGATGATTTGCGAGTCGGGCACGCCGTCTTCGCGCAGCTGCGCCCGCACTTCCTCCTCCAACGCCTGCAGGTCGGCGTTCAGTCGCGCCAGATCCATGTTGGTGTTCAGCATGAACTGGTTGCGGATTTCGTCGTAGCGCAGGTCGGTGGTCAGCAGGCCCATGGCCGAGTGGATACCCGGATAAAGCGGCACCAACACCTCGGGAATACCCATCGACTGCGCCACCTCCGCCGCGTGCAGCGGGCCCGCGCCGCCAAAGGCGACCAGCGTAAAGTCGCGTGGATCGTATCCCTTCTGCACCGTCCGCGAGCGGATGGCGTTGGCCATGTTGTTGTTGAGCACCGTCAGCACGCCTTCGGCCGTTTCGTACAGATCCAGCCCCAGCCGGTCGGCCAGTTCCTGGATCGCCTCGCGCGCCTTCTCCGGATAAATCGTCATCTCACCGCCCAGGAAGTAAGCAGCGTCCAGACGCCCCAGCACCACGTTGGCGTCCGTCACCGTAGGCTCAGAGCCGCCCTGACCGTAGCACACCGGGCCCGGCATAGCGCCTGCGCTGCGCGGCCCCACGCGGAAGGCGTCGCCGGCGTCCACGTAGGCGATACTGCCGCCGCCCGCGCCGATGGTATGCGCGTCCAGAATGGGCACCATTACCGGGTAGCCCGCGATCCACGTGTCGCGCGCGCTGGCCTCGCTGATCCCGCGCGGGGTGACGATGCCGATGTCGGCGCTGGTGCCGCCCACGTCGAAGGTAATAATGTAGTTGCGCTCTTCCAGTTGCGCGGCCCATTCACCGCCCAGTACACCGGCAGCCGGACCGCTCAACAACAACGTCGCCGGTTTATCCGCCGCCGTCTTCGTCGTGGCCACGCCCCCGTTGGAGCGCATGATGTGCAATTCGCTGCCCACGCCAGAGTCTTCCAGGCGAGTGGCCAGCTTGTTCACGTAGTCCTTGACCTTGGGCCCCACAAAAGCGTTGATGCTGGCTGTGGTAAAGCGCTCGAACTCGCGGAACTGGGGAAAGATACTGGACGAGGTGGTCACAAATGCCTCGGGGTAAATCTCCTCCACCATCTCCTTCACTCGTTCTTCGTGCTCGGGATTAACGTAGGAGAAGAGGAAGCAGACGGCGATAGATTCCACGCCCTCTTCCCGCAACTGCAACACGGCTGACTTGGCCTGATCTTCGTCCAGTTCCTGGATCTGCTCGCCACGCGGGCCGATGCGCTCGCGCACCACCTTGCGATGCCGTCGCTGTACCAGCGGCCTGTCCTGCCACGGGATCTCCTGCATAATCGAATAATGTTGCGGCCGCTGGTGGCGGGCGATGTGCACGATGTCCCGGTAACCTTCCGTGGTGATCATCCCCGTACGCGCCCCCTCATACGTCAGCAGGGCATTTGTAGCCACCGTCGTGCCGTGCATCAGGTAACCGATCTCCTCCACGCTGACGCCGGCCAGATCGCAAAGCTGCTCAATGCCCGCCATCATAGCCACAGATGGATCCTCACTCGTCGTCGGCACCTTATGAATGTACGTCTGCCCGCTATCCAGATCGGCCAGAATAAGGTCTGTGAACGTACCACCAATGTCAACCCCTAGAAGCCTCATAGATAACCTCCAATAAACTAATCAAGATCGCAGACGGCAGACCGCGGCTTCCTCGTGCGGACACGCTGGACTGCAAACAATCAACCTGCAAACCTGCAACCCGCAACCTGCCAAGCAATACAGCTTACGCTCTCCCCGGCCCCAACGTCTCCACAGCCATGCGCACGTTGGGATCCAGCGGGAACAAAATCGGCATCTGCAGACCGGCGTCGCGGTAGGCATCAATGCGCTCGCGACACTCAGCCGCCGTACCCGCCGCCGTCAGATAATCGACGACGTCGTCCTCGATGTGGCGCGCCGCCGCTTCCGGCCCTTCGCCGCTAAACGCCGCCCGCGTGCGCTTCACCAACTCGTCCGGCAGTCCCGTCTCCTCGGCGATATTGGGGAACAGGGAGAGATAGAGTGCGATAAAAGCGCGCGCGCGATCTTTGGCCGTCTTTGAGTCTTCATCCACCGACACCACCACAGCGCCGCTGATGTCCACGTCCTGCAACGTCTTGTCCGCGCGGCGGGCGCCGGCTTCCACCCGCCGTAGCGCCCGCTCCACGTAGCTCGTGGGCAGGAACGCGTTGAGCATCACGCCATCCCCTTTCTCTCCGGCTAACTCCAGTGCGCGCGGGCCGGTCACACCCAGGTACAGCGGAATATGCTCGCGCAGCGGGCGCGTCTCCAGTTGCGCCCCCTTCACGCAAATCGTCTCCCCCTCGTAATGTACCTCCTCCCCGCGCAACAGCGGCTGCACCACGTCAATCGTCTCCCGCAGGCGGGTCAGGGGTTTGTCGAACTCTACGCCCTGTGGCAGAAGCACCAGCGGCGAACCGGCGCCCAGACCCATGATGATGCGCCCCTGCGAAATTTCATCCAGCCCCACAAAGCTGACGCCGATCAACACCGCGCCGCGCGTATAAACGTTGATGATGCCTGTCCCGATCTTAATCCGCGACGTGCCCATGGCAATCGCCGCGCAGGGGGCGATGCCATCCCGCGTCATGCGCGTCTCCGCCACCCACACCGACTCAAACCCATTGTCCTCCGCCAGTTGCGCCAGCTCCACCATCTGCGGCACCGCCGGCGCCCCCAATAACCCCAGACCAATTCGCCCGTTTACAGACATACATACCACTCCTTCAACTTTGGGACCCAGATGACACAGATCTCACAGCAATAACCAATCCCCAATCTC
>JBMCFH010000143.1:0-8272 GCA_048620455.1 Chloroflexota bacterium
CATCGAGAACCTGAGCCACAAAAGGCGGGCCGCGCGGCCCGCCTTTTGTTTATCGCTTAGATTGTGCCTGCCGTCTTATTCTCAGGCCCAACCCTGCTGCTTGACAAAGTCTGTGATAACCGGGATGTTTACTGTCTGGCCCTGGTACGCCTGCCAGCCCCAGTAGATGCCAATGGCCCACATAACAAGGTAGGGGATGCCGCAAAGCACCGCGCCTATGATGGCGCCGACTATGATGCTGACAATACCCCAGGCCAGAGCCTGCGCATTGTGTGCGCGTATGAACGGACGGTTCTTCTTATCCTCCAGCAGAAGGATAATGATGGGGACGATGGGTGTGAGTACGTATGCTAAGAGCGCCCACAACTTATCGTCTGAAGTCACCTCGCCCTGGGGGTCCATATTTTCAACGTCGATGTTATCTGCCATCTATCGTGCCTCCTCTAAAGCAACAGGAAAATGTTTCTAAAACAACGAGTCTTCACACTTGCATTGTAAAGGGCAGCGCGCCTACCGTCAATTTTATGGGGCGCGCCATGTATTACATTTGCTAAAGATTAGAACGTGGCGGGCGCTTTCATTTTGTCGTCTCCGCCTGCGATCTGACCGTACATATGTCCCACAGCGACCATGATCCAGGGCCCGGCCATGATGCCCAGGAGCAAGCCGGCAATCGCCCCCAGGCAGGGAATGATATTAAGCGCGCTGACCACAAAGCTCAACACCAGCGACGCCGCGAATGAGGCCACAGCAGCGATGATGATCGGCACCAGATTGTCGCGCGCGATACCCAGCACCTCGCCCACGCGCATCATGGCTCCGAACTCCTCGTGGCGCACGTATTGGATGAAAATGGCGGGGCTGATGAAGAAGAGGGCCACCAACAGAATGGCCATCAGGCACGCCAGCACGGCCCACGTAGTGCCCATCGCGGCGGTCATGGCCTCAGCACTAAACTCTTCGAGGCCACTGAACCCAACTGTAGCAACGGTGCCCACGCACACCAGTATCCAGACGGGAAGGGTGTATACGAACTGGCCAACGCTCACCAGAATGCCATCCTTGAACAGCCTGCCCACGTCGTCCCATTGGGGTAAGGGGCGCTCTGTCCCGCTGTAAACATTGCGCGTCACCCCCACCATGTAGCCCACGAGTAAAAAGACAGGCAAGAAAAGGAAAGAGAGGAATGAGACGGCGGCGGCGATACCCAGCTTGACCAGCCACTCCTCATCTTCCGTGACGAACGTAAACGCTTTGCCAATATCCATGGAATCAAACCCTCCTGCATGATTGATGTGTGTCATCGGTTCTTCTGGCAATGAACGCGTATCTCCAACGCCGCTAATTTTAGAACTGGCCTCAGCCGCCGTCAATTAGCCGACAGTACTGGCGGCGCTACTCACAACCTGGGTGAGACACCGTCGCCGTCCGTTGTCCGCGGTCCGCCGTCGCTTCTTGCAGTTCCCTCTCGGCGCGTGCTAGAATGCGCCCATGTCTAGAATCGTTTTCATGGGAACCCCGGACTTCGCCGTTCCGGCGTTAGAGGCCCTGATTGACAGCCAGACCGTCGTCGGCGTAGTGACCCAGCCTGACCGGCCGGCCGGTCGCGGGCAGTCGCTGCGCCCCTCGCCGGTAAAGGTATGCGCCGACGCCCACGACATCCCCCTCTACCAGCCCGCCTCGCTGCGCAAGCGGGAAATGGCCGAACCGCTGGCCCGCTGGCAGCCGGAGGCCATCGTCGTCGCCGCCTACGGGTTGATTCTGCCCGCGCACGTGCTGCAACTGCCGCCGCGCGGCTGCATCAACGTGCACGCCTCGCTGTTGCCCCGCTGGCGCGGCGCGGCGCCCATCCAGTACGCGCTCCTCGCCGGCGACGAGCAGACGGGCGTCAGCCTGATGCAGATGGACGAGGGACTGGACACGGGGCCCGTCTTTGTGCGCCAGGCGGTGACCATTGACGACCGCGAGACGGCGCAATCGCTGCACGACCGGCTGGCCCAATTGGGAGCCGCCATGCTCCGCGAACACCTGCCGGCGATCTTGCGCGGCGAGCGACAGGCGCAGCCGCAAAACGACGACGAAGCGACCTATGCGCCGATGATCAAGAAAGAGGATGGCCGCCTGGACTGGACCCAGGACAGCCAGTCACTGGACCGCCGCGTGCGGGCCATGACTCCGTGGCCCGGCGCCTTCACCACCTGGGATGGACGGCGGCTGAAGGTGTTGGACGTGCGCCCCCGCCCGAGCAGCGATCCGCCCGGCGAGCCGCCGGCGCCCGGCACGGTGTGGCAGGCGGACGACGAGGTGTTTGTGGTGACGGGACAGGGCGCGCTGCAATTGCTGCGCCTACAGCTGGCGGGAAAGAGCGCGATGGATGTCTCCGATTTTATCAACGGACACCCACATTTTATCGGCAGTTGTCTGGACAGGTAGAAGAAGGCGCGCTATCGTTCCTCTGTAGCGGATTTGAGTGCGCGTAGCGCAGGGATGCAATGGGCTCGGGCCGGTCTCCCCAGGCGATTTCTCGCCCCCGCGCCCGCTAACGTCGGAGACGCGTGGCTCGGTGGGAGACCGGCCACAGCATCAGGTAATTATTTTGCAAAACACCATCAACATGCAGAGCTGTGGGAGAACACGGTTATGAGAGTGCTGGTATATGGCGCGGGCGCCGTCGGTAGCTATGTGGGTGGTAGCCTGGCAAATGCGGGCCACGAGGTCACGCTGGTGGTGCGACCGGCTGCGGCAGAAACGATAAGCAAGAGCGGCTTACGCCTGTCGCGTCCCGAAAAGCCCGACGTGCTCGCAGACGTGACGCTGGTCACCTCTGTGCGCCAGGCATTTCTGGACGATGAGGTTTATGACCTGATCGTGCTGGGTATGAAATCGTATGACGTATCGGAAGCGCTGAATCCGCTCATTGCCTTCTGTCCCCAACCCTATCCGCCCTTACTCACCTTGCAAAACGGCATCGGCGTCGAAGAGATGATCCTGGAGGATCTGGACACGCCGCTGATTGCCGGTTCCCTGACCACGCCCGTTTCGCGACAGACGCCGGACCACATCCAGGTGGAACGCAGCGAGCGCGGCCTGGCGCTGGCGCCCACCCGCGAGCGTCAGGATGTTGGCAACTGGGTAAAGACCTTCGCCGAAGCGGGCATTCCCACACAAAGAATTAAGAACTACCGGTCGATGAAGTGGTCCAAAGCCTTGCTGAACATGATGGGCAACGCCAGTTCGGCCATCATCAACCGCCATCCCAAAGCGATCTATAGCCATGATCCGACGTATGATCTGGAGATGGAGATGCTGAGCGAAGCCTTAAAAGTGATGCGACGCTTGAAACTGAAGGTGGTAGACTTACCGGGCACGCCCACCACGCGCCTCTCGCTGGCTGTGCGCCGCCTGCCGGACTTCGTCGTCAAGCCGATCTTGACGCGCATGGTCGCCGGCGGTCGCGGCAACAAGCTACCCTCGTTCCATTTAGACCTGTCCGCGGGGCGCAAAGACAACGAAGTGCGCTTCCATAACGGCGCGGTGGCTGAGGCGGGTCGCGAGGTGGGCGTTAAGACGCCCGTGAACGAGGCCCTATCCACCATCTTGTTAGGAATGGTGCGGGGCGACATAGATTGGCACATTTACGACGGCAATCCCGGCCGTCTAATCGAAGAAGTAGACAAATACAGGTAGATACGAATGATAAAACAAGAACAGCGGATGCGCCGGGAGATCGTGCGCATCGGCCGTCTGATGTACGACAAAGGATTTATCAGCGCCAACGAGGGCAATATCTCGGCGCGGCTGGCTGCGGGCCGTCTGCTCATTACGCCCACCGGCCTGCACAAAGCGTTTTTGCAACCGGAGCAATTGCTACTGGTTGATGAGAACGGCGACATGCTGGCGCAGCAGACCCCGGAAAGCGAGGGGTTGAAGCCCACCAGCGAGTTGCCCATGCACCTGGAAGTGTACCAACGGCGCCCGGACGTGGGCGCCGTCGTCCACGCCCATCCCCCTATCACCATCACCCTCTCCATCGCCGGCATCCCTTTCGACGACCGGTTGCTGCCGGAAATGATCGTACTCCTGGGCCGCGTGCCCGTTACCGAGTACGCCACGCCTGCCAGCGAGGAGAACGCCCGCGCCATCCGCGGCCTGATCAAAGATCACGACGCGCTGGTGCTCAAACGCCACGGCTCGCTCACCGTGGGCGCCGATCCCATGGAGGCCTTCATGCGCCTGGAGACGGTGGAGCAAAGCGCGCGCGTGGCCTTTATGCTGGCGCAGCTAGGAGTGGAGAACCCGCTGCCCGACCATCAACTGCAGAAGTTGCTGGAGATGCGCAGCGAGATGGGGCTGCCTGCGGTTGCAGTGTAGGGGGTTGCGGCTTATCCGTACAAATCAGCATTAATATCATCAATGCTGTCGATCGCCGGCAGGCTGTCCTTCTTCTTGTTGCTCTTGCCTTTCCGATCGCGCATATCATCGTAGAAATCCTGGTCATAGCGGCGCGAGCGCACGGGGATGGGCATCTTCACGCCCCAGCCCAGCAACAGCACTTCCTCTTTCTCCCGCAGCCGGGCCAGCATGCCGCGCAGCTGTTCGCGTCCGGCTAGCCCGGTGAGCACGGCGCGGATGTCATCCTCGTCGCCCAGCCAGCCGGTGATGCGCGTGCCCAGCTGGGACATCACTTCGTCGTCGATGCCCGACGGGCGCTGGTCCACCACCAGCAGCGTCACGAAATATTTGCGCAGCTCGCGGGCGATGGTGCCGAATGCCGTCTGCCCCGAGATGTGCGGGTTCAGCAGCTTGTGCGCCTCCTCGATGGCGATGACCAGCGGGCGCGGCGGTGGGCCGCCCTCGCTCTTATGAACTTCCGTCTTCTTGACCCAGTGCTCGCGGATGCGACGCGTCAGGATGTTGCTGACCAGCAGGTAATCCAGGTCGTTATCGTACTCGCCAAAGCTGAGGATAACGTGCCGCCCGTGTTCCAGCTTGTCAACGATGTCGCCGACGGCGTCGCTGGCAGGCGTCTCTACCACGTATGGCTTGTCGTTGATGTGCGCCAGCCGCCGGTGTAGCGCTTCCGCTGCCTTTTCATGCACGTTGTTCTGCCGGGCCCAGAAGGCGACGGAATTTTCCGCCGGCTGCGTCTTGCCCGTCTCCGGATCGACGTCCACCGCGCCCGGCTGTAGCCGCATGAAGCTGGCGAACCAGTCGTCGCCAAAATCGCGCACCAGCGCGCCCAACGTAATCTCCGCCGTGTCCGTCAGATTCAGAGCGTCGGCCAAGAGGCGGATGTCGCCGGTGCGAAAATCGTCGAGGGCCAGTTCCAGCGTGAAGTCGGGCATCTTGCCGCGCACCGTGGCTCCTTTGCCCAGCGCCGCCACCTGCACTTTGCTGCGAAAGAGGGAGCGCAGCCCCCACACGGTGGTGTCATTGTCGGAGTCGATGTCGTCGAAGGCGTACTCGTTGTGCATGTCGAACACCAGAGCGCCGGCGACGTCTTCCTTCATCAGGCCCGCCAGCACCATGCGCGTCAGGAAACTCTTGCCCGTCCCCGTAGCGCCAAAGATGCCGCTGGAACGTTTCACCAGGCGGCGCAGATCCAGAGCCACCGGGTGGTCCTGCTCGATGGTGTAGCCGATCACAAAATCGCCGGGGAAGATTTCGGCCACGTCCCCTTTGTCCGCCAGGCGCACCGGCGCGTGGTGCGTGGGCACCGTCTTCACCGGTTGCGGCCCCCGCTGCCCATTTTCCGACTGTTCCTGCCACTCCAGGAACGCCTCCGGTTTCTCGTCCATGTCCGGCCCAATATCCATCATTAACGTGGGATACACCGTCAGCGTCGTGTACAGTGTCTTGCCCAGCAGCAGCTTCTGCACAGCGGGCTGCAGGCGGTCCGCCTGTTCGTCGGCGAAGCGGGGGTCGGTGGCTCCCAATTGCAGGTCGGTCACCAGGCCGTAGAAGCGCCACTGTCCGCTGTCGCAGACCACAAAACTGCCTTCCTGCACCTCCGCCGCGGGCACCGTCAGTCGCACCAGGAATCCCTCGCGCAGGCCGCCGCCGATGATGTAACCAATTTCCTGGTTCATGCTAACTCTCCAATGATGCCTCACCTGCCAGGGGCAGGCCGGGCAGGGCTTCGCTGATCGCTTCCAGGGTGGGAATGAGCAGTTCGTAGTCGCCGCGCAGCAGTTCCACCAGCTCCTGCACCATCTCCAGCGCCCACCTGGCGTCGCGCCCGCGCTGCTCGTACGCCTGGCGCAGGTGCGCCACCAAGAGCTGGTCTACGGGCACCGGAGTGTCCACCGTGCGCAAGATCAGGCGCAGGTATGCCGGTCGCTCCGTAAAGCGCATAATCTCCGCCGACTCGTGGCACAGATAGACGGGATCCAGGTTTAGCGGCGGGCGCGGCGGCAGCCCGTGCGTCAGCCGCCCGTCGCGTTCATAGCCCACCGTAAGCACGCTCATCTCGATGGGCAGCAGGCGATTGTTGCGCTGGTCCTCGATCACCGACGGGCGCGGATTTTCGGCCAGGATCAGCCGCCGCACCAGCGGGTCGTCGTCGATGTGCATGTCGTAAACCAGGCCGTAGATGGCCTCGTTGCTGTTCAACGGCTGCGCCTTGACCATGCAGCCAAAACTGGGACCGGACAACTGGTTCACGCGGCAGCCCACGGCAAACCCTGTGGTGCTGGCGCGCAACACGCGGCCGATCTCACTGCCGCGCTCCGTGCGTTGGCCGTTACCGGCGGACATCGTTTCAGGCATCATTTTCTCATCCCTCTCAACTGGCGTCGCCGCGGCGACTACATGCCGTGGCGCGTGCGCCCGGCGCGAGCCACATTCTTGCTGCCCTGCTTGGCCGTGGGCCGCGCCGCCAGTCCATAGCGCTGCATGGCGTTTTCGATCATGATATCCAGGCTCTCTTTGTCGCGGAAACCGACCACAGCCAGTTCGTCGGCGCGGGCCAGCACGTACGGATAATCACCCATAATCTGGCACTGGTTGTAGACCAGCGAGTGCACCAGCTCTACCTTCTGCGGATCGTCGGCCACCCAGCGCGGAATATCCACGCGCGCGATCTGCCGCCCGCGCGGGCTGGGGTTGAGGTAGAAGAAGCACACTTCGTTGTTCCCGTCGCGGCCGGCGAACTCGGTGTTGTGCTGCGAGACGTCCACGAACACACAGCTGCGCTGGCCCGGCTCGGTCAGCAGCCGCCTGAACAGCGTCACGTCGTTAAATCCCGGTCCATAATCCGGGTGAATCAGGCGCGACGTGTCGAACCCGGGCCTGTTGATGTCCAGCGTGTTCAAAAAGGTGATCACCGAGCGCTTGCCCGGCCGGTCGATGTAGCCGGCAAGCATGCAGCCGTCTTCGCACGATTGCGACATCGCCTGCTGCCAGCCAAAGAGCACGCGTTGCCCCTCGTCCTCGCCGGACGAGCCCACAGGCCAGTACAGCAACCGTTGGTCCAGAAGCGCCAGCACCGGCTGATCTCTATCCTGATACTCGCCCGCCGTCTGCACCAGGGTTTCGATTTCGGCCAGATCGCGGCGCAGGCTGACCAGCGCCGCCTTGTCCACAAAGGCGTCGCCGTCCTCGCCGTTGCCCGGGTAATCCAGCTTGGGCCGCGTGTCTTGCAGCGGCGCGCAGCCCTCGCCGTGATAGTAGACGATGATGCCCACGTTGATCACCGAATAGAGGTAAGCGCCGTGGCGGTTGGGGATAATTTGCGACCCGTCGCAGGCCACCAGCGTGGCCGATGGCGGCGGGGCTGGGGCGGGAATAGGTGCGTCCAGCGGTTCGCGGTCGCTGAGCGGGCACGCGCCACGATACCACTTCATGTCCACACTGTTGACGGCCGTGGTCATGGCCCGATCAATTTTCTGCCACGCCGTGCGATGCTCCCGTAATTTCTGCAGCAGATGTTCCAGCAGTGCATTTTCTTCCTGGCGTCGCTGGTACGCGCCCCGCGCCATCGTTTCGATATCCCCGGTCAGTTTCTCCAGTTCAAGCGTCATCTACCCATCCCCTTGCTGGCGGTTACGATAGGCGACCGGAAACAGATGCGTTTCGCGACCCGGTCGCCGCTAACAGTGTAGCACAGATGAGCTAAGGGTGAAAATCAGACCTTTATAGGTTGACGGTGGAGAGAAACAGCGCTTGCTTGTGGGAGGTCATCCGTCCAGCAGCGCTTAATCGTAAAATTCCGGCGCGACGAACGGGCTCAGCGCGTAGCTGACAGCCATGGCAAAGGCGTCGGCGCGCAGGA
>JBMCFH010000144.1:0-8199 GCA_048620455.1 Chloroflexota bacterium
CTCGGCGCTTCCAGGGCGAAGAAGGTGCAGCGCGCGCCGTCTAGCATACGCGCCTGCAGCTTGGGATCGAGTTCGTCAATTGGCGTGGCAGTGGTGATGATGGTCGGCAGCCGCGCGGCGTAGCGGTGGTTGAACAACTGGTAGAGCTTCTCCCGCGCCCAGGACGTGGCGCTTTCCATACCCAGGTCGTCCAGCACCAGCAGGGGCGCCGTCTTTATCTCGCGGAAGCGCTTGTCCAGGCGGATGCCGGCGGCGGGGTTGAAGGTGTCGCGCAGATGGTCGAGCAGATCGGGCACCGTAATGAAGAGGACCGCTTCGCCCTGGTCAGAAACGTGGTTGGCGATGGCGGCTGCCAGGTGGGTTTTGCCGTTGCCATAGGCCACGCTGTAGAACACCAGCCAGCCGTCGGGACTTTCGGCATACTCCCGCGCCGTCTGGTAAGCGCGCCGCAGATTTTCCGCCTGGGAGCGCGGCAGCTCCTTCTGGCGCAGGTCAAAGTTGTCGAAGCGCATGTCTGTCAGCAGATTCAGCGTAGACAGCTCGGACGTCTCCTGATCGACGCCCGCGCGGCGAAAGTCCGGGGCCGAGATGTGGATGATGTCCGCCAGGCTGGGATCGACCATGCGCGAACGGATGCGCAGCTCCACCGACTCCAACTCCACATTTGTGGTGACCACCGTCGGCAGCCGCGCATTGTAACGATAGTTGAAGATCTGGTAGAGCTTCTCCTGCGCCCATTCGGTGTTGCTCTGCGTGCCCAGGTCATCCAGGATCAATAGTTTAGCATTGCGCACCTGGTCGAAGCGCTGGTCGTAGCTGACCGGCGCGTTGGGGCTGAAAGCGCTGCGCAGATGGTCCAGCAGATCGGGCGTGTTGACGAAAAGCACTGGGTAACCAAGAGAAAGGCGGTGGTTGGCGATAGCCGCGGCGAGATGCGTCTTGCCACAGCCGTAGCCTCCTTTCAGGATCAGCCAGCCTTCCGGCTCGTGGGCGAAGCCCAGCGCTCTGTCGTAGGCCATCTTCAAATTGCGCTGCTTGGCCGGGGTCAAGCCATGCCCTTCGGGGATGAAGCTGTCGAAGGTGCACTCCTTCAGGGCGCCCAGCTGGCTCATGCGGATCAGTTTCTCGTGCCGGGCTGCCTCCAGCTCAGCCGCGCGGCAGGCACAGGGCACGGCGCGCCCGAAACCGGGATCGTCAGGTCCTACGTCGGGCACGACAAAGCCGAGTCCACCGCATTCCGGGCAGTCGGGATCGCCCTTGCCCCCGGAATCCTCGGGCGGCTCGGGCGGCTCACCGTTTGATGATGTCACGATACTGTTCCGGGATTTGTCCTTGTAAATTCTTCTGAGAATCTCGGCGGTCGATTCCATCTTGCTTTCCTTCCTGGCGCCAACGTTCAAGGATGGCCAGGACGTAGCGCCACTTTCGCACGTTGTTCTCCACTGCTGCCTCAATCGCTTCTTCTATCCAGCGCATGGGATAGGTCTGTTCCGCGTCACGCAACTCGTCGGCAATCATCGGCGTCAGGGCGCCGATGTTCTGCTCGTATAGCACGAAGATGTTGGGGCGTTCCACCAGTAGTGAAACCGGTTCATCGCTGTCCGGTCCCGGGCGCCACTCGCCGCGCGTAATCCCTTCTACCGCCGCGCGCCCTTTTTCCGTGTTGGGAAAGTACAGCTCCATCTTACCGTCTGCGCTTTCCACGTTGACGTGTAAGAGAGTGCCGCGAGCCACGGCGCGCTCGATGCCGTCCATCAGGTTCTCGGCAGCCAGCGTGGCTGTGGGTGCCAATCCCTTCATAAATTCACTGTCGTTGAGGTAATCGGTCAGGCGCAAGTAGCGCACCTGCCCTTCCTTCTGGGCCAGCGCCCAGAAAGTGTACAACGTCACCTTCAGCTCCGGCAGGTTGTCAATGATCGGCAGCAGGTCACTGAAAAACAGGCTGGGAACCGGTGTTGCGCGCAATTTACCATCGGGAAAACCGGGAAAACCTTTCATGGCCTGTTAGAGGCGCACCTCCTGCCGCTGCAAATTGCGGAAGGTTGCCAGCTTGCCGTGCCAGTACAGATCGATGGCCCCTGTGGGGCCGTTACGGTGCTTGGCCACGTTAATCTCGGCAATGTTAGGCCGGTCCGTGGTCTCAGGATTGTAATACTCATCGCGGTAGATAAACATGACGATGTCGGCATCCTGCTCGATACTACCGCTGTCGCGCAGGTCCGACAGTTGCGGGCGCTTGTCCTGGCGGTTCTCCACGGCGCGGCTGAGCTGGGAGGCGGTGACCACGGGTACGTTCAGCTCGCGCGCCAATCCTTTCAGCCCCCGCGAAATCTCGCTAATCTCCTGCACGCGGTTATTGATGCTGCGCTCGGCCTGCATCAGCTGCAGATAGTCCACCATGATCAGATCCAGCCCGTGTTCGGCGTAGAGCCGGCGGCACTTGGTGCGCAGCTGCATGGGCGTGATGGAGGGGGTGTCGTCGATGAAGATACGGGTTTCCGAAAGACGGCCAATGGCCTCCAGAAAAATGGGCCACTCCTGCTCGTGCAATTGGCCTCGCCGCAATCGCTGCGAGTCAATGCGCGTTTCGGCGGCGATCATGCGCTGCACCAGCTGCTCGCCGGACATTTCCAGATTGAACATCGCCACGCGCTTGCCATGGCGCATACCGGCGTGCAGGGCCATGCCCAGTTGAAATGCGGTTTTACCCATGCCGGGGCGGGCGGCGACGATGAGCAGGTCCGATTTGTTGAGGCCGCCCAACAGGCGATCGATGTCGCTGTAACCGGTGGGCACGCCGATCATCTCATCGCCGCGCTCGTGTAACTCCTCCACGCGGTCCAGATAGGCGCGGGCGATGTCACGCACCGGCACCAGATCGCGCGTCGTGCGTTCCTCGCTGACGCTGAACAGGGCCTGTTCGGCGCGGTCGATGACGACGTTGATGTCCTCATCTTCATCATAGGCCAGGTTGGCAATGGCGCCGGCGGCAGAGATCATGCGCCGGCGCAGCGCGGCCCCTTCAACCAGTCGCGCATAGCTGCGCGCATTCACAGAGGTGGGGACGGCGTTCAACAGACTGATCAAATACGCTTCGCCGCCCACGTCGTCCAGCTGGTTTCGTTTGCGCAGAACTTCTGTCAGCGTGATGAAGTCCAACGGTTCGCGCGCCTCGTGCAGATCGAGGATTGCCTGATAGATCCACTTGTTCGGCTCGCGATAGAAGGCCTCGGCTTTCAGGAACGAAGCAACGTCCAGAATGGCGTCGGGATCGATGAGTAAGGAGCCCAGGACGGCTTCCTCAGCTTCGGCGCTGTGAGGCGGCAGGCGATCAATAGAATTGCTCATGGAATTAACTGGCCTACGTTGTTGACTATGCTGGTCAGGGTGCGCCGACCTGCCCGGCTGGAGCATCTTTATGCCGGGTTCAGATCACGACCAAAGGCCGGCACGACCTGATGGAACTAAAAACGTGAAACGCGATCGCTCACGTTCCACGTTTTAAACGCGACATTTACAGGAAAGCGAGTCCTTGGATCTCCTCCTGTAACTATTCGTCCAGGTCGTCGAAATCGAGTGTATCGACGAAATCGGAGAAGGCATCCAGGCTCTCATCTTCATCCACTTCTTCCTGAAGATCAGGCTCCGGCTGGATGCCGGCATCTTCCATCACATGCTCTTCGACAAAGATCGGGACCTTGGCCCGAACCGCCAGAGCAATGGAATCGGAGGGGCGACAATCGATCTCTTTCAGTTCCCCGTCCACATCAACGAAGAGCGTGGCGTAAAAGACCTGGTTGCGCAAATCGTTGATCAGGATGTGGGAAATGCTGCCCCCCATCTCTTCAATGGCCTGTTTTAGTAAGTCATGGGTGAGCGGCCGTGCGACTTCGGTATTCTGCAACTCAATGGTGATTGCTTCCGCTTCGCAAGGACCAATCCAGATCGCCAGTTGCTGCTCACTATCGATGTCTTTGAGCATGACGATACGGTGTTGAGAAACAAGGCTGATGCGAATACTGTCAATCACGACCTCTATCATACTCTCACCTTCTTGACTCTGGGCTAATAGTAATTGCGGGCGCCAAAGTCACCCTACTACGAGGGCATTGTAGCATAAAACACGCAATGCTTCATACGAATTTTCAGTTGAGCAATACCCAATTTTGATTCTTTAAGGCCATGGTCAACGTGCGCAGGCGCGTGCGACTGCCTTCGCTGATCCGAACCACTGCTTCGTTGCCCTGCAGTTCGACGCTGTGTACCTCAAGACCCAGGCTGCTTAGCTTGGATACTATTTCCTGGTAGTTAACACCCAGCGGATCGGCGAAAGTACCATTGTTAGCCAGCGCCCGTTCTATGCTATCCAGGGTTACGTTGGCGCGATTGTATTCGCCTTCTAGCAGGGCCTGATCGACGGCGTACAACATCACCTCCAGCGTCATATTTATGTCGTCGTCGGGATGGCGTGTCAGGTCGGCCGTCAACTGGCGCTGCTCCAGTTCCTGGGGGAACGGCAACCACGCCTGCAGGAAATGGGCCGTGGGATCGTAGAGAAGCTGGTACTCGCGCATGACGTCATAGTAGCGTATCGTCGTCAGCAAATCGTTGACCGCCGTGGGATCGCGCGGCGCGGCATCGACTTCGCGCAACCACTCCTCTTCAAACTGCGCCAGAGAGCGACCAAGGTGTAGCTGCAGGCCGCGCTCCACCGTTGCAGAATGGGGTTCGGACCCCTGCGGCACCACGTCGCTGTAGAGAGCCCGCGCGGTCTCCCAACCGTAGCGCCGCACAATATAGTCGATGAGCCCGGCGGCCTCAAGATAGGCGATTTCGTGCTGGTGGTCGTAGAAATTGTCGATGAGATCGTGCAGGGGAATGTAAAGGTCAGCCTCGCGCAGGCCTTTGACCCGTTGCAGAATATTCTCCTGCTTATAATGGCCCCCGGCGGCCCACACAGCCAGCCCTTCGGCCATGAACGGAATGCGATTGGGCGCAAACTGGCGGTCGAGCAGGTGTACCGTTTCGTGAACCAGCACTTCGTGGAGACCGCCGCCGGCATAGTTGCGGTCGAGATAGGAAATGACCACATTGGAGCGGGCGTATCCTCCCTGGCCGATCACGCGATCGATGAGGTAGATATTGATTTTGGACTCCGGTTGCACCTGCAGGCGCTCGCTGGCCTGGTCCACCGCTTGTTGCACCGTCTGCTTCAACTGCTCCAGATCGCGGTGCGCGGCCGTGTCGCTAACCATACGCAGGATGCAGCACTCTATCTCTGCGGTGACCCACGTCTGGTTCACCTCGCGCGCGGGCAGAGTATGGGGCGGGTGCACGGGCACGGTGAGCGCCACCTGATTATTATCCGGGTTCTCGTCGCCGACGGTGATCGTGTCGTCCGGATCCAGCGTCACGGTCACCTCATGCTCGCCCGTCATGCCGCGCGTATCCCAGGCCCAGGCAAAAAGGGCGACCGCGTCGCCCGCCAGATTGCGACCGGTCAGCGCGCCGGGCAGCGACAGGTGTTCGCCAACGTCAACCTGTATATTGACCGCGCCGGGCTCGACGATGTCGGGTACGTTGGCCAGAATGTAAAAGGTAACCACGTCCCCATCGTAAATTTCAGGCACCGGGTAGAGGAAAACGTCTTCGGGCGACAGACTCAGGTCGCCGCCTTCGGGTACCGGCGGCGCGGCAGTCGGCTCCTCGGTCGCCGTGGGGGCCACGGTGGGCGGCGATGTGGCTGATGGCTCGACCGTGGGCGCGTCGGTGGGCGAGCTGCTAATCTCCGTGGAGGAAGTGGCCGTCGGCGATGGACTCGTCGGCGACGGGTTTTGCACCTCTTCAACCGGCAACGTGGCCGCAGGCGCGGGCGGCGCGGCAGTAGGCTCCGCACTGGCAGCGCATGCGGTCAACAATACACTGAATAATATGATTGCCAGGCGTTTGATCGATACACTCATAACGATACTGGTCCATTGTACATGAACATCTGGCGGTAAGAGCGAACGTGGTACGAATCTAAGAGCTTTCTAAACGTTCCCCGCATAGTATATGGACTGCCTCCCCATTTAACCTGACGGCTCCCCTATCCCCTGTCGACAGGTAGGCAACGCCGCCAGCACGGTACACCTGTTCCAATTACACGCCACTATTGTAAGTCTTTTCTATGATCACTGCACCAGCAAACCCTACTTACTGTAACCCCAGATACCAGGGAACGTTGCGCAACTCCTGTCTCCACTGGTAAATTGATCCTACGCTCCTTATAATACGAGCTTGAGTATCGCGTCCCGCCTTACAATCCACTTCCACAAGTGACATAGTCCTCACATTCAGGAGAGCAAACATGGCTTTTACCAACATCAAGGTGCCCGATGGCGAGAAGATCACCTTTTCAGGAGGCAAACTACGCGTTCCGGATCGGCCCATCGTGGCTTTCATCGAAGGCGACGGCATTGGCGTAGATATTACCCCGGCGGCGATGAAGGTATGGAACGCCGCTGTGGAGAAGGCATACGGCGGTCGACGCCAGATCGCCTGGATGGAAATCTATGCCGGCGAAAAGGCTGCGGAGCGCTATGATGGCGACTACATGCCCGAAGAAACGTTCGAGGCCATGCGCGAGTATCTGGTGGGCATTAAAGGGCCGCTCACGACGCCGGTCGGCGGCGGCTTTCGCAGCCTGAACGTCACCCTGCGCCAGGTATTGGACCTTTATGCCTGCGTGCGACCGGTGCGCTATATCCCCGGCACCCCCAGCCCTATGCGCGAGCCGGAGAAGATGGATCTCGTCATCTTTCGCGAAAATACGGAGGATGTCTACTCGGGCATCGAGTGGACGGCGGGATCTGAGGGCGCGCAGAAGATCATTCATTTCATGGAATAGGAGCTGGGCAAAGAGGTGCGCGACGGCTCGGCCATCGGCATTAAGCCGGTGAGCGAATTTGGCACCAAGCGGCTGGTACGCCAGGCGATTGAGTACGCCATCGCGCGCGGCAGGGAAAGCGTCACCCTGGTGCACAAGGGCAACATTATGAAGTTCACCGAGGGCGCTTTCAGGGATTGGGGCTATGAAGTAGCTGCTGCAGAGTTCGGCGAGCGCACCATCAGCGAGGACGAGATGTGGGAATCGTATGATGGGCAGCCGCCTGAGGGCAAGATCGTGATCAAGGATCGCATCGCGGACAACATGCTGCAGCAGTTGTTGACGCGCACGGAGCAGTACGACGTGGTTGCCACGTTGAATCTCAACGGCGACTATATGAGCGACGCGGCGGCGGCGCAGGTGGGCGGCCTGGGTATGGCGCCCGGCGGTAACATCGGCGACGGCATCGCCCTCTTTGAAGCAACCCACGGTACCGCGCCCAAGTATGCGGGCCAGGACAAGGTCAACCCCAGCAGCCTGATCCTCAGCGGCGTGATGATGCTGCAGTATATGAACTGGGACGAGGCAGCCGATCTGATCGTGGAGGCGATGACGCGCACGATCCAGGACAAGACGGTGACCTACGATCTGCACCGCCAGATGGACGGCGCCACGAAGTTGAGCACGTCGCAGTACGCCGAGGCCATTGTGAAAAATATGGATGCCTGAACCGGCCAAAGTTCTGACCATCGCCGGCTCTGACAGCGGGGGCGCGGCGGGGTTGCAGGCGGACCTGAAGACGTTCGCCGCGCTGGGCGCATACGGCATGAGCGTGATCACAGTGGTCACGGCGCAGAACAGCGTCGGCGTGCGCGCTGCACATCAGGTACCAACGGAACTGGTGCTGCAGCAGATCGACGCCGTGCTGGATGATTACGGCGCGGCGGCGGTCAAGACCGGCTTCATAGGCGATGCGAACGTGATCGCCGCCGTGGCCCGCCGGCTGCGCGCCTGGCGCGAGCAGCGCCACTTCTACCTTGTTGTGGATCCGGTGCTGGTGAACCACCGGCGCGAGGAGATGTTTGGGCCGGACGTGGCCCGCGCCTACTGTCGCCATCTGTTGCCCCTTTGCGACGTGGTCACGCCCAACTGGTCAGAGGCAGCCTTACTGAGCGGACGGCGTGTGACCGACATCGCGGACGCCCGTAGAGCGGCGCAAACATTGCGACAGCTGGGCGCATCGAGCGTGCTGCTCACCGGATGGCCTCAGGACTCAGAGATGGTCGACCTCTTCTGCGAGGCGGACGGTTCCACCGGCGAGCTACGCGCGC
>JBMCFH010000145.1:0-8170 GCA_048620455.1 Chloroflexota bacterium
TGCAGGACGGCTTCGTCGACTGCACCTGGCGCGAGGCGGCGCAATGGGTGGGCGACGCCCTGCCGCAAAGCCTCAGCCTGTGGGCCATGAGCGGCGACCTGCGTCCCCTGCGCCGCGTCGTCGAAATGGCCGCCCAGGGTGCGTACGACGACGGTGTGCTCCCCGGCGTGCTGCCCGGCGAAGTGCACGCCTACGTCGTCGTCGACTACAACTTCACCTGGGTGGAACTGCTCAGCCTATACCACTCCCTCAGCGGCGACGAGTCATTTGTGCGCGACCTGTGGCCCGTGCTGCGCAAGATGCTGGACCGTTTCCACCAGGACCGCAACGCCCACGACCTCATTCTCAGCCAGACCGGGCGGCGGCTGTTCCTGGACTGGGCCCCGCTCTCCCGCCGGGAACCCAACGCCGTCTACAACCTGCGCTACCTGCTGGCGCTGCAAAAAGCGGCGGCGCTGGCCCAGGCGTTGGGCTACACGGACGACGCGCAAACCTGGCAGGCGCGCGCCGAGCGGCTGCAGAAAGCAACCCGCGACGCCTTCTGGCGCGATGGGCGCTGGAACGACGACGTGGAAGGCAGCACTTACTCGCAACTGTCCGCGGCGCTGGCCCTGCTCACCGAATCCGCCACGCCCCAGGAAGCGCCCGCGCTGCAGGAGGCCATCATCGCCCGCTCCCTCGACCTGGATGATGAACACACGCCGGGCGAGATGGTGCTCAACAGCCCCTTCATGCACCACTATATTTTTGAAGCCCTGCGTGCCGCCGGTCGCCAGGAGGCCGTGCTGCAGATCATCCGCCGCCGCTGGGGCCGCTGGGCGCGCAACGGCGAAGCCACCACCTGGGAAAACTGGAACGTGGACTTCCCCGACGGCTCCGTGTGCCACGCCTTCTCCGCCCACCCCCGCTACCACCTGGCCCTGATCCTGGACGAAGCGCTGCAGCAAGCGCCGAGCGCCGAAGGAGCGCCGGCATGAGCCACAGGGAAGTGATTTACCGCCAGCTCAACAAGGATTACGCCTACTGGACCGAAAAACGGCGCGTGGGCCAGCAACGCGGCGGCCAGCTATCGGCCCTCTTGAGCTACGTCGAAGATGGACAGGTGCGGCAGAACGTGCTCTTTGACGCCGGTCTGGGCGTCCTGGAAGCGATTGCCGACTTCTGCGACGACGATTTCTGGGACCGGCCCCTGGCGGTCTTTATCACCCACGGTCACATCGACCACCACGCCGAGCTGATGATCCTTTCCGAAATATACTGCCTGCGCCGCGGCGAAGATATGTACGACGTGCGCCCGCCCCTGGCCATCTACGCCACGGAGAAAACACAGCTCCATCTCGAGCGCACGCACTGGTACGGCTACCATGGCGGAAACACCCTGCAGCACGCCTGCCTGGACCCCGGCGAGCCGCTGTTCCTGCCCCCCTTCTGCATCACCCCCTTCGCCGTGGACCATTTTGAGGGCGCGGTCATCTACACCGTCACTTTTGAGCTGGAGCAGGCGCACAAGATCCTCGTCGGCTGGGACATGACCACCTTGCCCACGGCCCGCCGCCAACTACAATCCTTGCGCCGGCCCTCGCTGGCCCTGCTGGAAGCCACCACCTGGACGGACATGGCCCGCGACGTGGGCCACACCTCGGTACAGGCCCTGGTCGAGTCCGGCTTTTTGCCCGCGCTGGACCTCACCTACGACCCGCCCACCCAGCAATACGGCGCTTATCTCGTGCACTACAGCGGCTGGGAAGACCCCGGCGGCATGTTGTCCGACGCTGAGCTGAAGGAAAAATTCGATGCCACCTACCCACGCCTGGCCCCCCTCGTGCGCGTCGCACAACGCGGGCAGACGTGGCGCTTTACATAATATGATGAACTCTCGCCAACGGGTACTGGCTGCCATCCGCCACGAAGAAACGGACCGCGTGCCCATCGACGTCGGCGGCACAGGCGTCACCAGCATCAACCTCATCGCCTATGGCAACCTCAAGCGACACCTGGGCCGCACGCGCCACCGCGCGCGCATCTATCATACCTGGATTCAGGTGCCCGAGCTGGAGCACGATATTGCCAACCGCCTGCACGCGGACACCGTGACCCTTCCCCGCCACCGCACCTCGCTGGGCCTGGTCAACGAACAGTTCAAACCCTGGAAATTCGTGGACGGCACAGAGTATCTGGTACCCGAAGGCTTCTCGCCGCAGCGCAACGAGTTCGGCGACTACGAATGGTACGAGCACGGCGTAAAGATCGCCGAGGCCCCCGGCGAAGGCACGCACGGCTTCTCCCTGCACCACAACCCGCTGCGCGAGGCGCGCACCACGAAAGAGATCGACGAGTGGTTCGACACCTACGAAGGAAACTTCCTGGCCCGCATCCGCGTCACCGACGAGGAGTTGGAATGGGCCCGCGAGGTCGCCCAGACCCTGCGCACCATAACCGACAAGGCCATCGTCGCCGACTACTTCGCCACCGTATTGGAAAACGCCCAGGGCATCGTCGGCTGGGACACCATCTACATGCACATGCTCACAGAACCCACGCTGGCGCACCACTTCTTCGAGCGCCTGACCCACGAACTGGTCACCGGCATCGAGCGTTACTTGCAGGCCGTCGGTGACTACGTGGATGTCTTTATGGTCGCCGACGACGTCGGGCACCAGCGCGGCCCCATGATGAAGCCCGAAATTTACCGCGAGTTCGTCCTTCCCGGCCATAAAGCGGTCTTCGAAGCGATCCACGACAACAGCGACGCCGCCGTCTTCTTCCACACCGACGGGGCCGTCATGCCCCTGCTCCCCGACCTCATCGACGCCGGAATGGACTGTTTCAACTCCGTGCAAACCGACGCCGACGACATGGACGCCATGGAACTAAAACGGCGCTTTGGCCAGGCCATCACCTTCTGGGGCGGCGGGGTCGACACGCACCGCGTGCTGCCCTTCGCCACCCCCGCCCAGGTCCGCGAGGACGTGCGCCGGCGCATGAAAATCTTCGCGCCGGGCGGCGGCTACGTTTTCGCCACCATCCACAACATTCTCGGCGACGTCCCCCCGGAAAATATCCTCGCTGCCTTCGACGCCGCCCGCGAGTACGGCGTCTACCCCATCGGCGCCGGCCCCGAGGACCGCGAGGAACTGGCCCGCCAACTGAGCGAGATCAATTACTGGCAAAAACCGATGGAGGCCCTGGAGAATGAATAGCCGAAATTTCCATACCTCGCCACAATTACGCAGATTGGAATCCGCGTCCACGGTTCGACATCATCAGGTATCCGAGGTTTCCGTACCTCGCTGCCCAGAGCGCCAGGCCCAGCCTGACCAACGTATATAACAAAACAAGGAGAAATCTATGGAATGACCAAAACAAGCCGGGACCAGAGCGTAATAACGACGTCAATCTCGTATGAATTAGTAGCCGGAGGAAGGAAGATGAAACACACAAAGTATTTGCTGGTCGTACTGGTAGCCCTATTGATGGCGCTGGCAGCATGCCAGCCGCAGACACAAACCGTGGTAGAGACGCGGGTTGTGGAAGTGCAGGAAGAAGTAGAAGTCACCCGCATGGTGGAAGCCGAAGTAGAAGTGACCCGCGTGGTGGAAGAGGCGGTCGAAGTCACCCGTGTGGTGGAAGCGGCGGATGAGTGCGCCACAGCCAAGGACCAATACACCGTTGGCTTCGCCAACCTCACCGAAGACATCGTCTTCACGCAGCTTGTACGCGAAGGCATTGAGCGAGCCGCCGAGGAACAGGGCAACATTGAACTGGTCTTCGCCGACAACCGCCTGGACGGCGCCACGGCCCTGGCCAACGCCGAAAACTTCATCACCCAGGGCGTGGACGGCGTGATCGAATTCCAGACAGACGAAGCGTTCGGCAACGTGATCATGAGCCGCTTCCGCGAGAACAACATCCCCGTCATCGCCATTGACATCCCCATGCCCGGCGCCACCTTCTTCGGCGCGGACAATTACCAGGCCGGCATCCTGGCCGGCGAAGCCGCCGCCGAGTACGCCAACGAAAACTGGGACGGCGAAGTGGACGCCATCCTCGTGCTGGAACTGCCACAATCCGGCCCCGTGCCCGCCGCCCGCATGCAGGGTATGCTCGACGGCGTGCAGGACAACATCCCTGAGCCGGTATCCGAAGAGATGATCTTCCGCCTGGACAGCCAGAACACGCAGGAAGAGGCCTTCAACGTAACCTCCGACACCCTGCCCGGCATCCCCGACGCCGACAACATCATCGCCGTCACGATCAACGACGGCACCGCCCTCGGCGTCATCGCCGCCGCCGAAGCGGCCGGACGCGCCGACGACATCATCGTCGTGGGCCAGGGTGCCGACCCCTCCGGTCAGGAGGAGATGATCAAGGAAGACAGCCGCTACCTGGGCGCCACCGCTTACTTCCCCGAGAATTACGGCGACAAGATCATTCCGGCTATGGTTGACCTGCTGGAATGCCGCCCGGTGGAGCCATCCATCTACGTCGATCATGAATTCATCAGCGCCGACAACCTCTGCGAGTACTACGCCGAGGATTGGCCCGATTACTGTGGATAACCATTAGTTTAGAGCGCACGCTCTCGCTGCCGCCGCCCGGCCCACAACGGCGGGCAAGGCGGCGGCAGCGAGGAGGCAATGCCTATGCACGAACTTTCTCCCCCGACTGACCAGGCAGTGGCGCAACCAACGGCGCTGCAACGGATGCAGGCGCAATTTTCACAGCGGGCTACAGAGCTGACGCTGGCCCTGATGCTGTTGCTGTTGATCGCCTTCTTCGCCAGCCAGACGCCCTTCTTTTTCACCCGCGCCAACATCATCAACCTGGCCCAAACCCTGGCCCCGGCGGGCATCGTGGCCGTCGGCATGACGCTGGTGCTCATCTCCGGCGGCATCGACATTTCCGTGGGCTCCACCGCGGCCCTCTCAGGCGTAGTCACCAGCTACCTGTGGACCGTGAGCGGCGTCCCCCTCCTGTGGTCAACCCTGCTGGGCCTGGGCTCCGGCCTGCTGGTGGGCTTTCTCAACGGTTTTTTCATCACCTATCTGAAAGTCAACCCGCTGATCACCACGTTGGGCACATTTTCTATTATTCGCGGCGCCGCCTTCATCGTCAGTAGCGGGCAGACCAACCAGCTCAACCATGAAGCCTTTCAATACCTGGGCCGCGGCGCCATCTTCGGCGTGCCCTTTTCCCTGATTCTGATGCTGGCCCTCTTTGGGCTATTCGCCTTCATTTTGCGCCACACCCACTTTGGGCGGCAGATTTACGCCATCGGCGGCAGCGTCGAGGCCAGCCGCCTGTCGGGAATCGCCATCAACCGCACCCTGATGAGCGTCTACCTCATTTCCGGCCTGCTCGCCGGCGCCGGCGGTCTGCTCATCGCCTCCCAGCTGGCTTCCAGCGCCCCGCGCGCAGCCATTGGCCTGGAATTGACCGTCATCGCCGCCGTTGTGTTGGGCGGCACCGGTCTCAGCGGCGGCAAGGGCAGCCTGCTGGGCACCCTCGTCGGCGTGCTCATCCTGCGCATCCTGGACAACGGGCTGATTTTGATGAACGTGTCCTCGTTTTACCAGCAGGTCGCCAGCGGCGCCGTTTTGTTGCTCGCCGTGGGCTTCGACCAATTGCGGACACGGCTGGAGGAAAGAGCACAATGACAGCACCACTACTGGAAATGAAAGAGATCGAAAAGAGCTTTTTCGGCGTCCCTGTCCTCAAGAAAGTGCCTTTTGAGCTGCACGCCGGGGAAGTACACGCCCTGGTTGGCGAAAACGGCGCCGGCAAATCAACCCTGATTAAAATCCTGAACGGCGACTACGACATGGACGCCGGGCAGATCGTGCTCGCCGGCGAACCGGTCACCATTGCAGAGCCGCGCGACGCCGAAGAGCTGGGCATCCGCATGGTCTACCAGGAGCTACACTACGCCCCGGACCTCTCCGTGGCCGAGAACCTGTTGCTGGGACATCTGCCGCGTCGCGGAAACGGATTGGGCCGCTTCCTGGTCGACTGGCGCGAGGCGCGGCGCATCGCGCGCGAATATCTGGACCGGCTGGGCGTGTCCATCGACCCCGACGCCACGCTGGGCAACCTCAGCGTCGTCGAGCGCGAAATCGTAGAAATCGTCAAAGCCCTCTCCCGCCAGGCGCGGGTCATCGTGCTGGATGAGCCCACCGCCGCTCTGACGCCGCGCGAGGTACAGCATCTGTTCCGCATCATCCGCTCCCTGCGCGACCAGGGCGTGGGCATCATCTACATTTCCCACCGCCTGGACGAAGTGTTCGAAATCGCCGACCGTGTCACCGTGCTGCGCGACGGCGAGTACGTGGGCACCCGCGACGTGGACGACGTCACCCAGCGCGAGCTGGTGCAAATGATGGTGGGGCGCGACATCGGCGAACGCTGGGTCCGCGCCAAACCGCTGGACGCCGCCGACCGCGAGGGACAACCCAGCCTCGAAGTGCGCGGCCTCTCCAAGAAAGGCGTCTTTCACGACGTGTCCCTGGCCCTTTACCCCGGCGAAATCGTGGGTATCTTCGGCCTCGTGGGCGCCGGGCACGCCACGCTGACGCGGGCCATCTTCGGCGCGGCGAGCGTGGACGCCGGCGAGATCCTCGTCGACGGCAAGCCGGCTCCCATCAAGACCCCGCGCCATGCGCGCCGGCACGGGCTGGGATTGGTACCGATCGATCGCAAGGTGCAGGCGCTGGTCATGGAACGCAGCGTCAAGGAAAACGTGACCCTCTCCAACTGGAACGATCTGGCCCGCAACGGCTTCTTCCGCCGGCGGCTGGAAAAGCAACACGCCCACCAGTGGATCGACCAGCTCGGCATCCGCATGGCCGGCGACATGGAAACCAAGATCGCTTTCCTTAGCGGCGGCAATCAGCAAAAATGCGTGCTGGCCCGTTGGCTGGAGGCCGGCGTGGACGTCTTGCTGCTCAACGAACCGACCTGGGGCGTGGACGTGGGCGCGCGCTTCGACATCTACGAACAGCTCGAAGCGCTGGCTGACCAGGGACTCTCCATTCTGATGGTTTCGTCCGACATCCAGGAAGTGCTGGCCGTCAGCCACCGCGTACTGACCATGTACAAGGGCCACATCACGGCGGAGTTCAGCCAGGACGTGGTCACCCAGGAAAAACTACTGCATGCAGCCGCAGGAGGCGTAGAAAGTGACTGATACGACAACAGATACGGTGCGCGAGGCGGGCCGCCCGTGGTGGCGCGCCCTAAATCTGCCCACCCTGCGTGAGGCGTTGGGCCTGATCATCGTGTACGCCGCCATTTTCCTGATTCTCACCACCATCACCGACAACTTCCTCACCGTGCAGAACCTGCGCAACATGCTCCTGGCGACCTCCATCATGGGCATCGTGTCTATCTTCACCACCATGCTCATGGTTGGCGGCGGCCTGGACCTTTCCGTGGGCTCCACCATCGCTCTCACCGGCGTGGTCATCGCCGTCCTACAGGAACCGCTGGGTATCTGGCCCGCGGCAGCCGCCGGCCTGCTCACCGGCGGGCTGGTAGGCGTCCTCAACGGCGTGATGGTCACCGGCATCGGCATCAACCCCGTCATCGCCACCCTGGGCATGCTCTACGTGGCCCGCGGCATGGCCCTGGTACTGGCCGACGGGCTGACCATCCCCGTCTTCCACGAAAGCTTTGCCGAACTGGGCTCCGCGCGGCTGGCGGGCATCCCCCTGCCGGTGCTCATCTCATTTCTGCTGCTGATCGTGGGCATGGTGATTATGCAATATACCACCTACGGGCGCTCGCTGTACGCCATCGGCGGCAACGAGCGCGCCAGCTTCCTGGCTGCCCTGCCCGTCTCCCGCCAGCGCTTCATCGCCTACACCCTCTCCGGCCTCAGCGCAGGCCTCGCCGGTGTCATCCTCACCGCGCGCCTGCTGGCTGCCGCGCCTACCGCCGCCACCGGCATGGAGTTCAGCGTCATCGCCGCCGTCGTGCTCGGCGGCACCAGCCTCGCCGGCGGCAAAGGCACCCTGCTGGGCACCCTCGTCGGCGTGCTCATCCTGGGCACCCTCAACAACGGCATGACCCTCATGAGCCTGCCCTCCGACGCCCAACAGGTCGTCCAGGGCAGCGTGCTCCTGCTGGCCATCGCCATCGACCAGTTCCGCCTGGGCAACATCGACATCGCCGT
>JBMCFH010000146.1:0-8168 GCA_048620455.1 Chloroflexota bacterium
CTGTGTAAGCAACGTCACCAAAGGCGCTTGCAGCATGGTGTATACTATCAGGCAGGATGTCCAGATCCCTGAGCCTACTTCTCCTTTCGCTGGCAATGGTGGTTGCCCTGCTGGCGGCGTGCGCGCCCGCCGCGGAGCGGACCACACGCGCACCGTCCGCGGCGCAACCATCGCCCCCTTCAAGGACCCCTTCCCCAACCACGGCGCCTTCCACCGCGTCTGCCACGAGCCGGGCCACTGACCCGCCGCCGCTGGAGACGTCGCCACCTGAAGCCACAACCGCGACGGTTGAGACGCCGCTGATCGCAGCCACCGCAACCGGCTCGCCGACAGAAACTCCGCAAACGGTGGTGAACGGTCGCACGGCGGATGGGGCCTACTTCCTGGGTCGGGAGGACGCGCCGGTGACCATCGTCGATTACTCCGACTTTCTCTGAGGCAACTGCCGTGCCTACGTGTTAGGCACAGAGCCGGAGGTCATCAGCGCTTACGTGGAGACCGGTCAGGCGCGCATCGTCTTCTGGCCCGTACTCAACCACGGCGAGCCCAGCGTTTACTCGACGCTGGCGGCAGAATGCGCCGCGCAACAGGACATCGACGCCTTCTGGGACCTGCACCACACGCTGTTTCAAAACCAGATCGACCTGTGGCAGGCGGACCGCGATTACTATGTGGAAGCCGCTGTGGCTGCCGGGCTCCAGCGCCAGCCGTTTGAGGCCTGTTACGACGGCGGCGCCGCTCTGGAACACGTGCTGGCCCTGGACGAAGCGCGGCGCGAGCGCGGCATCTTCACCCAGCCGGTGTTCGACGTCAACGGCGAGCTGTTCCACGGGTCACAATCGTTCGAAACCTTCGCCGGGGTGATCGAGGCCGCGCTGGCGCCCTGACGGGATTCTGGGACGCCAACCGCTGCTTCTCGCCTGCTCTTCCACAAATCTATATCCCCAAGCATATCCCCAACGTATAACGCGATACATGCTATCGGCGCTATTTTCCCTTAAGGTAGAATCAGCGGATTGTCTTTTCCGTCTGCTCATGGAAAGGAATCGCCACTGTGAATTGAGACAAGAACAGCTGAGCGCTGCGGAAAACGTTGCGAGAGTTGAAATCAAGACAAGGAGTGGAACCATATGAAACACGATATTCTGGAAGGAAAATGGCTGCAGGTACAGGGCAAAGTCAAAGAACGGTGGGGTGAGCTGACCGACGACGATCTGGAGCAGATCAGCGGCAAGCGCGATCAGCTCGAAGGCAAGCTTCGCGAACGGTATGGCTATAGCAAACGCCAGGCCCGCAGCGAGGTCGATAAATTTCTGAGTGAGGTCAACGGGCAGGTCTCAGACGCCCGCGAGAAGGTGAAGACGCGGGTCAAAGAAACCCAGGATCGCGTGCAGGAGCGGGTGCGCGAGGCGCAGGGTCGCCTGCAACAGCAGGTGGAGACCACCAAAGAGCAGGTGGGAACCCGAGCCGAGCACTATGACGAAGAGCTGCGCCGCGCCGCGCCAGAAGACGTCGTCTACGTCGTCGAAGAGTATCCCTGGCTGGTGATCATCGGCGCCCTGCTGCTGGGCGTCGTCATCGGCCTGCTGGTGGGGCCGAACCGCCGCTAAGAACAAAACACCGGGCGGGCGGCGGACCGCCGCCCGCCCCAAATCTCCAATCTCGAATCGCCGCTCCCCGCCTGCTACCGCAAATCCCGCTGGAAGGGAAAGATCGCCACCGGAATCAGCTTCAGATGCTGTTTGGCGAAGGGGATGCCGATGATCGTAATGCCCAGGATGACAGCCGCGGTCAGGTGGGCGATGGCAATTTCCCAGCCAAAAAGAATAATCCACAGGATGTCGAACAGGAGGGCCACCGGCCCTTCGTTCTTGCTGACTACCACCTCTTTGCCGAAGGGCGTCAGGGTAGCCACGCCAAGCTTGATCGACTGCAGGCCAAAGGGGATGCCCACGATGGTCAGGCACATCACAATGCCGCCGATGATATAACCGGCAGCCGCAATCAACCCGCCAAAAATCAACCAGATGAGGTTGCCCAGAAGGTTCATGTCTCACTCCTTTCTGCGTTCGCCACACGCGTATTATACGAAGAATCAACTGTCAAAAACCATTACGTTAGAGACGCGTCTAAGTTGCACAGAGCGGGCTGCCTGACCCCGGTCGATCGGCTACAATGTTCTTTTGCCATGCGGTGGCGAGTGCATGAAGGACAGCTTCTATGAGCAATGTGACTGAACAGCATCCCCTGCTGCGTCTATGGCGCTATGCCCGCGGGCAGCGGCGGCAGATCGTGCTGGCGACGCTATTCTCGGCCCTCAACAAGACCTTCGACCTGGCGCCACCGGCGCTCATCGGCGTGGCGGTGGACGTCGTGGTCAACCAGGAAACCTCTTTTTTGGCCGGTCTGGGCATCACCGATCCTGCAAGACAGTTGTGGCTGTTGGCCGGTTTGACGGTGGTGGCCTGGGTGCTGGAATCGGCCTTCCAGTACCTGTACCAGTATCTGTGGCGCAACCTGGCCCAGGACATCCAGCACGAACTGCGCGTGGACGCCTACAGCCACGTCCAGGATCTGGAAATGGCCTACTTTGAGGACCGCAGCACCGGCGGGCTGATGGCTATTCTAAACGACGACATCAACCAGCTTGAGCGCTTTCTGGACACCGGCGCCAATGAGATTCTGCAGATCATCACCACCGTGCTCGTCGTCGGCGGCGTCTTCGTCGTGGTCGCGCCCAACGTGGCCTGGATGGCCCTACTGCCCATGCCCCTGGTTGTGTGGGGCTCCTTGCGCTTCCAGCGCTACATCGCGCCCCGCTACAAAGCGGTCCGCGAGCGCGTGGCGCGCTTGAACGGGCAACTGTCCAACAATCTGGGCGGCATTGCCACCATCAAAAGCTTCACCGCCGAAGCGCACGAGGTGGCGCGCATCCGCGACGAAAGCGAAGGGTATCGCCAGACCAACCGCCACGCCATCGTCCTCAGCTCCGCCTTCGTGCCCCTCATTCGCATGATCGTCATGGCCGGGTTCATCGCCATCATGGTCTTCGGCGGGCTGATGGCGCTGCGCGGCCAACTGAACGTGGGCCTCTACAGCCTGCTGGTGTTCATGACCCAGCGCCTGTTGTGGCCCCTGACGCGGCTGGGCACGGCGCTGGACCTCTACGAGCGGGCCATGGCGGCGACCACCCGCGCCCTGGATCTGCTGGCAACCGAGCCGCAGCTGGCGGACGGTCACGTGTCGATGTCGGCGCGCGACATCAGGGGCGACGTGGCCTTTGAAAATGTGACCTTCCGCTACCAGGGCGACGAAGGCCCCACGCTCAGGAACCTGTCGCTGCAGGTGCCCGCGGGCCAGACGGCGGCGATCGTGGGCGCCACAGGCGCGGGTAAGAGCACGTTGGTCAAACTGCTGCTGCGCTTCTACGATGTGCAGGGCGGGCGCATCTGCCTCGACGGGCGCGACATCAGCACCCTGCGCCTGCGCGACCTGCGCAACGCCATCGGACTGGTCAGCCAGGATGTGTTCCTCTTCCACGGCACGGTGCGCGAGAACATCGCCTACGGCAGCTTTGGGGCCACGATGGACGAGATCGTCGCCGCGGCGCGCATCGCGGAAGCGCATGAGTTCATCATGGAGCTGCCGCAGGGATACGACAGCATCGTCGGCGAGCGCGGGCAGAAGCTATCGGGCGGGCAGCGGCAGCGTCTGTCCATCGCCCGCGCCATCCTCAAGGATCCGCCGGTGCTGGTGCTGGACGAAGCGACGTCGTCGGTGGACAACGAAACGGAAGCGGCGATCCAGCGCTCTTTGGAACGCATCGTCCTCGACCGCACCACCCTCGTCATCGCCCACCGCCTGTCCACGGTACGCAACGCCGACCGCATCTTTGTGCTGGAAAACGGCCAACTCCGCGAGCAGGGCACGCACGAGTCCCTGCTGCAACAGGGCGGCATCTACGCCACGCTGTGGCGAGTGCAAACCGGCGAGCGGGTGGAATCCAACGGGCAGGGACGACGGCTGCAGCAGATACCGTAGCCCCGTGCGGCACCGGGCACCGCTGTGAAATATATCCCTCTTTATACCCGCGTTCTATGAGACGGTACATAGCCGTCGCACGCCCGCCGCCCTACACTGAAAGCGAAATTCTTGCATGAAAGGCACGAAAGGAGCTTATAACGATGGAACTGGTCGGTGGCGTCTTCCAGAACGAAGGGGATTTGACGCTGGCGCTACAGGCGCTCAGCGAGAAGGGGTTTACGGCCTTCAAGGTCTTTGGACCGGACGAACTGTTTCGCGAGGGCGTTGTGGATGAGGAAACCGCTGAGAGCCTGGAATCACAGCAGCACACGGCCATGGGCACCGTTGGCGGGATCTCCGTCAACGCCCGTCCCTACATCCCGGACGATCCCAGCGCGCAGACGATCACGGACGATCTGGTGCAGCTGGGGCTGCCTGAGGAGGTCGCCGACGAGTTCGTAGCCGGCATCCAACAGAACGGCCTGCTGCTGATGCTGAGCACCAAAGCGGGCCGCGCGGCGGAGGCGCAGGAGATTCTGGAGGAGAATGGGGCGCTGACCGTACATAGTGTGCACCCCGAAGACGCTTTCCCTGAGGAGCAGTGGCGCGGCGGGCAGGCATAACGGGCTGTCACGGTCGCGGGGCACAAAAGTAAGGGCTTGATACTCTCTGCCGAACGGCGTATTATCGCCCCCTGCAAGCAGCGGCGACTGCGCCAGCGAATAATCTTGCTTGCAAGGCAGCTGCATGGATACAACAAGCATATCAACGTCGGGAAGCGGCGTTCTGGGGCGGGGGCAAAAACTACAGGCAACAGCCGGGTACTATCTGGGCCTGATGATCCTGGGGCTGGCCGTCGCCGTCCTCGGTCCCACGCTGCCCGCGCTGGCGGAGCAGACGGGCCGCACGCTTGGCGACGTCAGTTTCCTCTTCAGCGCCCGCTCTATCGGCGGCCTGTTGGGCGCGCTGTTGGCGGGCCACGTCTTCGACCGCCACGCGGGTCATCCCATTCTGATCAGCACCCTCGTCGCCATCGGCCTGGCGCTGGTCTTGATCCCCCTGATGCCCTGGTTGTGGGTGCTGATTGTGGTTGTGCTGCTGTTAGGGAGCGCGGAGAGCGCTCTGGATGTAGGCAGCAACACGCTCCTGGTCTGGCTGCACGGGCGCAAAGTCGGCCCCTACATGAACGGGCTGCACTTTTCGTTTGGCGTGGGCGCCTTCCTGGCGCCGATCATCATCGCCCAGGTACTGTTGCGCAGCGAGAGCATCCGTTGGGGCTACTGGATCATGGCTCTGGCAGTGGTGCCCATCATCGTGTACCTGGCGCGAACGCCTGGCCCCACGCCGATCACCAGGCGCAGCGCGACCGAGGCGCCGCGCAGCGATCCCCTGATGGTGCTGTTCATCGCCCTCTTCCTGGCGCTCTACGTGGGCGCGGAGGTCGGTTTTGGGGGCTGGATCTTCTCCTACGCCGTGGGACTGGGGTTGGCGCCGGAGGCGCAGGCTGCGTACCTGACGAGCGCCTTCTGGGGCGCCTTCACCGTGGGGCGGCTGGTGTCCATCCCCGCCGCCGCCTTCTTCCGGCCCCGCGCTGTTCTGGCGCTGGATCTGCTGGGGGCCCTGGCCAGCGGCGGCCTGCTACTGCTGTGGCCCGGGTCGCTGGTGGTGGCCTGGATCGGGGCCATCGGCATGGGGCTGGCGCTGGCGTCTGTGTTCCCCACGGCGCTGTCGCTGGCGGAGCGACGGATGACGATCAGCGGGCGTGTCACCAGCTGGTTCTTTGTAGGCGCCAGCCTGGGCGGCATGTCGTTGCCCTGGCTCATGGGCCAGCTGTTTGAGGGCCTGGGCCCGCGGGCCATCATCGTGGCCCTGCTGGCAGACCTGCTGTTGGCCGGCGCCGTTTTTGTGGCCCTGCTGTGGTACTCGCGGCGGACGTAGCAGGCTCATGGTAAGGGGCCGGCGGCAGCGCCACAGGTTGATCAATTCCTCTGAAAGCCGTATTATCTCCACGACGGTTCGCTGCCCGTGATAAGGCGGGACGGACCCCCTGACCGGGGCTAGCTGCAATCCTCGATACACCTGAAGGAGCAAAGCAATCGATGAGTTTCAAAACGGCAGACCTGTGCGACGAATTCTGGGAAGAAGTGCAGGTAGCCACGCCGTTACTTCTAGATTTCGGGGGGGTGACGGCGTTCTCCGGGCCCATAGTGACCGTCGACGTATTTGAAGACAACTCGGTGGTGCGAGAGTTTCTAGAAAGCGCGGGAGAAGGGCGCGTGCTGGTCGTCGATGGCGGCGGTTCGCTGCAGCGAGCGTTGCTGGGCGACCGGCTGGCGGCGCTGGCTGCCGACAACGGCTGGAGCGGCGTCATCATTCACGGGTGCGTGCGCGACGTGGCCGAACTGGCCCACGTGCGCATTGGCATCAAAGCCCTGGCTGCGGTGCCGCTGGCAAGCCACAAACGTGGTCGCGGCAGCCGCGGCGGCCCGCTGCACTTCGCGGGCATTACCTTTCGCCCCAACCATTATCTGTACGCCGATCGTGACGGCATCATCACCGCGCCGCGCGACTTGATGGCGGACAACGGCTGAGTAACAGATGGCACTCAACATTGGCATTATTGGCCTGCCCAACGTGGGCAAGAGTACGATGTTCAACGCCCTGACCCGCGCGCAAAACGCGCAGGTGGCCAACTATCCCTTCTGCACCATCGAACCGAACAAGGCCATCGTCCCTGTACCTGACGAGCGTGTAGAGACGCTACGAGAGCTGGTGGGCGTCCCCGAAGCGATTCCCGCCACGATTGAGTTCGTGGACATCGCCGGGCTGGTGAGCGGCGCCAGCCGCGGCGAAGGGCTGGGCAACCAGTTTCTGGCTAACATCCGCGACGCCGACGCCATCGTGCACGTCGTGCGCTGTTTCGAGGATCCCAACGTGGTGCACGTCAGCGGCGAGCTGCAGCCGCGACGCGACGCGGAGATCGTCAACCTGGAGTTGATCCTGGCCGATCTCCAGCAACTGGAGCGCAAGATTGAGCGGCTGGAGAGCCAGGTGCGCGGCGACCGGCGCACCTACCTGCCGCTGCTGGAGATGGCCCAGACGCTGCAGGAGCATCTGGAGGCGGGCCAACCGATTGCCGCCTACGAGCACCAGCAACAGGACGCTTTCCAGACGCTGACAAAGGAGATGCGCTTCCTGAGCGCCAAGCCGGTGATTTATGCCGCCAACGTGGACGAAGCGTCCCTGACGGACGAGAACGCGTGCGTGGCCGAGCTGCATGAGTTGGCCGGGGAACAGGATGCTGAAGTGGTCCGCATCAGCGCCAGGATGGAGGAGGAGTTGGCCATCCTCGACGCCGCCGAGCGCCAGGAGTTTCTGGAATTGGCCGGGGTGCAGGAAAGCGGGCTGGAACAGGTCATTCGCCGCAGCTACGAGATTCTGGGCCTGATCAGCTTCTTCAGCATGAACGAAAACGAAGTGCGCGCCTGGACCATCCGCCGCGGCTGGAAAGCGCCCCGCGCCGCCGGCGTCATCCACACCGATTTTGAGCACGGTTTCATTCGCGCCGAAGTGATTCCCTACGACGTTTTCGTGGAATACGGCAGCAGCGCGGCAGTGAAAGCGGCGGGCAAGATGCGCGTGGAAGGGCGCGATTACGTGGTGCAGGATGGAGACGTCATTTTCTTCCGCTTCAACGTTTAAGGGCGGTCACGTCGCCGAGGCGAGGCTGCCGGTCCGTGTAAGGGAGGAGCCATGAACCGCAGGACGGCGCGAAATATTATCGGATTGGGCGCGATTGCCGGCATGCGCAGCATGTCTGCGCCGGCGCTGGTGGCCCAGGCCCTCGGCAGGCGTGAAGCGCCGGCGGCCGAGTCAGGCCTGGGATTGCTGGGCCAGCCGGCGGTCGCCGCTCTGCTTAAACTATTTGCGGCGGGCGAGCTTGTAGGAGACAAACTGCCCTTCACTCCCAGCCGCCTGGACCCGGGACCGCTGGCGGGGCGCATGGCCGCCGGCGCTGTGGCTGGCGCGACCGTCGCTCGTCTAGGCAACGGTTCTGCAGGCGCGGGGGCGCTGCTGGGCGCGGTCTCGGCGGTCGCGGGCGCCTTCGCCGCCTTCCACGCGCGGCGCGCGCTGGGGGAGAAAAC
>JBMCFH010000147.1:0-8140 GCA_048620455.1 Chloroflexota bacterium
GATGGCCGTTGCCGGATCAGTCGTCGAGCGCTTCCCGGGCCGTATCCACGATCCTGGCAAATGTGTCGCTGTCACGGACGGCGATGTCCGCCAACACCTTTCGGTCCAGGTCCACGTTGGCCTGCTTCAGGCCGTGGATCAGGCGGCTGTAGGGCAGGTCATGCTGGCGCGATGCTGCGTTGATGCGCGCGATCCACAGCCGGCGCATCTCGCGGCGGCGCACCCGCCGGTCGCGGTATGCGTACCAGTAGGACTTCATCATGGCCTCGTTGGCGCGCTTAAACAGCTTGCTGCGCGTGCCCCACTGGCCCTTGGTCATGTTGATAATTTTCTTGTGCCGCCGGCGGGTTACCGTTCCACCTTTAACTCGCATGATTCATTCCTCGCATTTTGTACTGGCCTGGACGCTCCGCAGAGGCCAGGCAGCGATAGTATTAGCTATATTTCTTCAGATAAGGAGCCAGACGCTTGATGCGACGCTTCTCGCTCGCCGTCTTGACCTCGATCATCCGGCCGAACTGACGCTTCACACGGTCCGACTTCTTGCGACGCAGGTGGCTCTTGCCGCCCTTGGTGCGCAGGACCTTGCCATTCTTGGTGATCTTAAAGCGTTTGGCCGTTGCTTTGTGCGTTTTCATTTTATACTTCTTACCCATTTCCTTCCTCACCTCACACAGAAAAGCCCCTGGCGGGCTTTTTCCTGCTTGAATTATCTGATTTTAATACCTGCTCGGACCAGGGCCCAATTGAGACAACCCTGGCGCTAGTCCCCTTCCGGAGAGAGCATCATTACCATGGACCACCCTTCCAGGTTGGGCGACTGTTCCACGGAGGACACATCTTTCAAATCTTCTACGATGCCGTCCATGATCTCGCGGCCGATCTCCGGATAGTGGATCTCGCGCCCTTTAAAGCGAACGACGACCTTGACCTTCTTGCCTTCTTCGAGCCAGCCACGCGCCCGTCGAACGTTAATGTCCCGGTGAAAATCAGCCGTCTTGGGACTTAGCTTAATCGTCTTGATCTCTACCTGCTTCTGGTGCTTACGGGCTTCGCGTTCCTTTTTGGTCTGCTCGTACTGGAACTTCCCGTAATCCATAACCCTTACCACAGGGGGACGAGCGTGGGGGGCGACTTCTACCAGGTCCAATCCAACGTCCCTGGCCAGATCACGGGCTTCCTCAATGGGAACCACCCCCTTATTGTCACCATCCTGATCGATCAAACGAACTTCGCGGGCTCGAATCCTGTTGTTTACGCGGTAATCTGTGGCTATGGTTTACCTCGTCCTTAAACTAACTCCCTCGAACCAAATTGTGGCCGGAGGCAATAATAACAAAAACGCCTGACCTAAGCCAGAGCGTAAAAAATGATAGCACAATGACTCGAGTGCGTCAAACAAAGTGGGCCTTGCTATGACACGATACTAACAGATCACTGCGCCCGTTAGAGAATCACATTCAGAACGATGAGCAGTACGAACATAGCCGCAGCCAGAAGCAGGATGTGCCGCAAGTCGCGCAGCACGTAAGCGTACTCCTCACGCAATCGTTCTTCTACCGAGTCGTATTCATTGCCTCCGTTGCCCGTTTTGCGACGGCGGCGGGGTTTGCGTGCCATAACGGTTCCTTCTTTAAATCTACTTGAAACTCAGGCCTCGTTGGCCAGGTCGGCGAAGACCACAATGCGCTTGTTGTCCACGAGGTAGGGATAGCATGATATCAGCGTGACGCTGGCGTGGTCGGTGGGCTCCATGACCCACGTCTCCGTCGGTTCCACCACGACCGTTTCGCGCACCACGTACCTGTACGTCTGCCGCTCGCTGGAGATCACGATCTCGTCGCCGCGTTCAAGCTGATCCAGGTCGCGGAAGATCTCGCCGTAAATGTCATTGTGCGCCGCCAGCACCAGATTGCCGGGTCGTCCGGGCGGGCTCGAGCCGACGTACTGGCCCACTCCCTTCTTTAACTGTTCCCAATCCTGGCCCTGATAAATGGAGCTGTCCACGCCGATGTCCTCGATCTGAATGCGCCGCGCCTGTTCCGGGCCCGGCGTCGGTATCGGCGGCGGCTCGTAGGCGTTGACCGCCGGCAGCAGGTGGGCCGGGATGTAGCCCGCTTCGCCCGGTTGCGGCGCGCGCCCGTCCACAGGTGGCTTGTGACCGCCGGGCAATACCACCAGGTCGATCACCGGCGTGGCCGTTGGTGTGGGCAGGGCATTCGCCGCCGCTTCCGACCGTTGCACCTGGGCCAGTTCCTGATTCAGCTCACGCCGCGTGTCCCACAGGCTGGTCATGGCCCAGATAAAACCAAGAATCGCCGCGACTTCCACGACCAGCAACAGCTTGTTGGCCATCCAGCGCCAGGCGATGGAGCGCTTCTCCTGCTCTTTCCGCGGTACCTCGTTCTGGGCCTCGTCGTCGTCCGCGCTCTGCAACGTGTAACGGCGCAAAGCGCCGCCGGGCCGCGCCTGGGGCCGTTCTAACGATGGGGGCGTGGGGTTGGGCGGCGGCACCCCGGCCACTTCCACCAGGCGGCCTTCGCCTTTCAGGCGTTGCAACCGTTCCTGGCGAAGCGCCTGTTTCTTCAAATACAGTAGTTGTTCCAGTTCCTCGACAGAGAGGTCACCGGTGGCTTTCCGTTCGCGCATACCGTCCCTATTTTACGGAATAATGAGTAATGGGTCCACCGCCGCGTGCGCATGGCCCCCGTCCAGCCGGGGCAGACGCTGGCCCGACTGCCGGTCATAGAGGCCCACCACGGTCTCGTACTCGCCTGGCTCGGTCCCCTCAGGCACCGCGAGCTGGTGTACTTGCAGCACCACGTCGCCCGCGCGCCAGCTTGCCGACGGCGCGTCGCTGCGGTCCTGCTGCGCCAGGATCTGCCCTGACCGGTCCAGCACGTGCGTGAAGAGAACCACGTCGGTGGCGTTGACGGCGGGCACGATGGGGCCCACCCCGGCCGGATCATGCACGTCCCACACCGTCAACAGTTCGGCAACCGCTCCCGGCTGCCACGCTTCTACCAGCCAGCGGGCATCGCGCAAGGCCAGGGCCGGCGCATCGCGCCCGAAAAGCGCCCCTTCCGCCGCTTCCTGCTCCCCGGCGCGCTGCAGGGCGTAGACGCCGAATGAGGGATCGAGGTCGTCTTCGCGCAGCCGGTGTGTCTCCAGCGGGTCGGCCCAGCGGGCGAAGGCCGGGTGCAGGGGCGTGGACGATGGCGCCAGCAGGCGCGCTTCCTGTGCCGGCACGATCAGACCCTGGCGCGCGTCCACCCAGCGCAACCGCTGTGGCTCTTCGGCCAGCACCAGGGCGATGGAAGGATTGTGCGCCGGCCCAGGGTAGACTGAGGATATGACGACGGGCTCGTTCGACGTTCCCCCGCCGGCCGTTTCTTCGTCCAACAACTGTAACTGGCTCACCAAGATGTGCTGGTAGGCGCCGCGCACGTGGGGCGATTGCGCCCACTGCACGAAGTAATCGTCGATCGTGATCCAGCCGGCGACCGCCAGCCAGACGACCGCCAGGGCTACAACCGCGGCTCTGGCCCGCGTGCGCAGCCGCGCGCCGACCTGTTGCGCCAGCGCCACGAAGCCTACGGCGGGCAGCAGGAAGGCGGCGGGCATAGCGCCCACGTTGCGCGTCGTATTTGCCGTGGGGCCCGTAATCAGGGAGGGAGCGATGCCCACCACGAACCATAGCAGGAGGAAGGCGTGCGCCGGCCGTCGCCAGCGCCAGAGACAGAGGCCGATGCCAACCAGAAACAGAATGGCGCTGACGGCGTCGAACACCGGCCGGCCCGGAATATTATAGGCCAGAAACTGGTCGCCGTAGCCGGGCCAGAAGAAGGCCAGGAAGGCGCTGCCGGCGTTTTCCAGAAGCGGCCCCAGTTCCCCTTCCTGTAACTTCTGCAAGGTGCTGCCGAACATTTGCAGCCGTGTCTGCGCCTCGGGATGGCGCTGCAGGTAGAGGAACATGGGCGTCACAGCCAGCGCCGCCAGGCCCATTCCCACCACGCTGGGCCGCCACACGCGCCGTAGCAGGGGCCGGCGCCACAGGCCCAGGTACAGTAAGAAGGCGGGGAAGATGAGCCACACCACGCGCGCCGCCAGGTAGTTGTAGAGGGTGGCTGTGAGGCATATGGTGAAGCCCAGCAGCAACCACAGTAAACGCGCGCGACTCTGCCTTTCGCCCTCCCGCCCGCGTCGCAACATGAGCCAGAAGAAGATGGCTGAGCCGGCCGTGAAGAAGGGCATCATCCCCGCCCGCAGCGCCTCGCGGCTGGAAGCCAGCGGCCAAAAGGAGAGAGCCATCAGCGCCGCCCCCAGCAGCGCGGTGCGCCGGCCCAGCGCCAGCCGGCCCCAGCGGTAGGTGGCGGCGACGGCCAGCAGGCCAAAAAAGACATTGACCAGGCGCAGCGCCAGCAATCCGCGCCCCAGCAGCAACATGTGCCCGGCGACGGTGTAGCTGTACAGCGGTTCGCTGCCGTAATTCAGGGGAAAAAAGAGGGCCAGCTGCCCCGCCAGAATATTGACCGCCTCCCGCCCGTGGTTGGCCTCGTCGTGCGTCAGGCCCGGCGGGATCTCTAAGAGCTGGTGGCTGCGCAGAAAAAAGGCGATCAGCAGGAGGAGGATGAGAGGCAGCCAGCGGCGCAGCTTGCTGACGTCAGAGGGCATGCCGGTTCATGGGAATGGAATCCTCCCGGAGGTTCCGAACCTCCGGGAGGATCGATCTGCGAGATACTGGCCCGGCGCACATTATGGCACCTTCTGCGCTACGGCGAACAGTTCCCGCTCAAAAAACCAGCGGAACGGGGGCACGTGGAAGGCGATCCAGCGCAGTCCGTCGACCAGTAGATTCTCGCGCTCGCCGCGCGGTGGGGAATCGAGCCACACTTTGCCCTGGAACCCTGCCGCTCTCAGGGCGCGGCGCATGCTGAGAATATCCTGCTCGTTGACGTGCACCTCCTGGTTCACGGGTGTGATCGCGCGCGGATCCGTCGGATAGCGATCGCCCTGGCCCAGGAATTTGCGGAAACGGCGCACCCAGGGATAAGCGTACTGGTCATACCAGCGGTTGGGTGCGGTGTGCACGATGAAGCGCCCCTCCGGTCGCAACACGCGGCGCACCTCCAACATCGCCTCCTGTAGCTCCCAGGGATAGAGGTGTTCCACGACGTCGAACATCAACACGCGGTCGAAGCTGGCGTCAGGGAACGGCAGCTTCTTGGCGTCAGAGCGACAAACGCCGGTGCCCACCTTGCGGCTATAGTCGCGGTGATTGTCGTTTTTCTGCTGTTCTGCCCGAATGGCGCGCAGGGACATGCGCGTCGCCGTTTCGGCGTAGTCGATGCCAAAGGCGTGCACGCCCAGCCGCATACAGTGGCGCAGGATCTCGCCGCGCCCGCAGCCCACGTCCAGGATACGCATGCCCGGTTGTACGTCGGCCACGGCGAAGGCGTCGTTCAGGCGGCGCGATAGGTGCTCACCCTCCGACTCCAGGAACACGTCGTAACCCTCACACGCGGTCAGGAAATATTCTTCGTCGTATAATGTAGACGGCAGGGATTTACCTTCTTGCTCTCTGGTCATGGTGGCGGCATTATCACGTGTGCGGTGCCCGGTGTCAAGTTCTGCTGTCGCCTGCATTTCGTAGCGTCGTTTGACAGGGAAGGGGGCGCCACCTGACACTTATTTTGAAACCTTTTACTGGCTGTTGCGTAATAGTAAGTGCATAGTCAGGAGAACCAGACCGTGAATGATGAAGAAAGTGTCTGGCTGGAGCGAGCCAGACAGGGCGATAAGGCTGCCTTTGGACAACTTATCGAAGCCTACCAGGGGCCAGTGTACAACCTGGCATATCGTATGTTAGGCAACCGCGGCGAGGCCGAAGAGGCGGCGCAAGAGGCGTTCATACGCGCCTATACCAGGCTGGACAGCTACGATCCCCAGCGCAAGTTCAGCACCTGGATGCTCTCCATCACCTCTAATTACTGTATTGATCTGTTGCGCAAGCGGCGCGCGCTGCTGCTCTCGCTGGATCAGCCGCTGCCGCCACATCCGGCCCTGATGTCCGACCGCGGCGACAATCCGGAGGCGCAAACGGTGGACAACGAGCGCGAGGCGCTGGTGCAGGAGCTTCTGGAAGAGTTGCCCGAAGATTATCGTCAGACGGTTGTGTTGCGTTACTGGTACGACCTTTCCTATCAGGAGATTGCCGACGTGATGGACACCACCGTTAGCGCCATCAAATCGCGCCTTTTCCGCGCCCGCCGGCAACTGGCCGAAATTGGCATGGAACGGGGAATCACACCCGATATGCAACCGGAAACAGGCTGATACGTATTGGATTATAGAGAGGAGAAAGGTAGCAACCGTGTTACCGGAGGAAACGATGGAACGTGATGAAGTATACACGCTGATGATGGAGGCGCTCGATGGTGAGCTTTCAGAGGACGGTCGAGTCGAGCTGGAAACTCACCTTCGCGCGCGTCCGGAGTTAGCGCGAGAGTGGGAGGCGCTGCAGACGGTGGACACGCTGCTGCGAAGCGCGCCGATGGCGCGCCCGGCGGCTGACTTCGCCCAGCGCACCATGGCCCGCCTGCCCGGCGCCCGCCAACGACTGTGGATCGGGATTGCTATTTACGCCATGATGCTGTCGGGCGGTCTGATTCCGCTTGCCATCATTGGCTGGCTTGCGCTGCAAATGATCCCGGCCCTGAGCGAGCCCGCCTTTTTCCGCGGTATCTGGACGGTCTGTAGCCAGGCTTTGCAGGTGCTGGGCGTGATGCTCGGCGCGCTGCTGCGCGGCGCAGGCGAGCTGGTTGGCGAGCAACCTACGGTGCTGGCCTGGCTGGTGGCTATGGTCGGCGTCGTTGGCCTGTGGCTCGGCGTCTACAGCCGGCTGGTCTTCCAGCCGCGCCGCCTCCACTGAAAAACGCGATAATGGAGATAACCATCATGAAACGTATTGCTATCGTTCTTGCCCTGCTGGTCGTTCTGCTGGCGCCGTCGAGTATGGCCCTGGCGGCGCCCCACGACCGGATCATCAGAGACGGCGACACGGTCACAGAGAATATCACCGTTATCGACGACAGCCTGACTGTCGAGGAAGGGGGCGTCGTCGATGGCGACGTCACGGTCTTCGACGGCACGGTGGACATCGCCGGGGAAGTAACCGGCGACATCACTGTGTTTGACGGCGATGTCCTCGTTTCCGGCGCCATCGACGGCGATCTGGTGCTCTTTGCCGGCACCCTGGAGCTGAGCCCCACAGCCACCGTCGGCGGTGATTGTTTTAGCTTCGGCGCTTCCGTAAGCGACGAAAGTGACGCCGTCAGCTGCCCCACGATCGGCGAGAATATCATTCCGGGCGATGTCCTGGGAGCCATCATTCCTCCGGAGAGACTCGCGCCTCCCGAACGGCCCACGCCGCCGCCCGCGCCCGACTTTCCCACGCCGGCGCCGCCCGAAGTGCGCGGCCCCTCGTTGAGCGCGCGCCTGGGCTACTTCTTCCTGGACGTGGGTGAAGTCGTTGGTCGCAGCCTGTTGCTGGGCATTCTGGCCCTGATCATCGCCACCGTCTTCCCACGCCAGTTACAACGCGTCAGCTACGCCATTCGCAGCAAACCGGCGGCAAGCGGCGCGGTGGGTATCCTGACGGCCATCGGCGGCCCCTCTCTGATTGTGTTGCTGTTGGTGGTGCTGGCCATTACCTGTGTAGGCCTGTTGCTTTACCCCGCCGTCTTCCTCCTGGCCCTGGCCATTCTGGCTGCGGCGCTGTTCGGCTGGGTGGCCCTGGGTGATGTGTTGGGCCAGAAGCTGTTCCGCTCCCTGCACGGCAGCAGCCGCGCGCTGGCTGTTGCGCTGGGCACCGCTCTGCTGACGCTGGTGTTCGGTGGCCTGGGCCTGTTGCCCTTCATCTGGGGCGAAGGATTGGCCATTGGCCTTCTGGTCTGTGTCGGTCTGGGCGCGGCGGCCCTGACGCAGTTCGGTACCAAGCCCTACCCGCCCGGCAACCCGCCGCAGGACGGCGGCAAGGTGGAAAACACGCTAAAGACGATGCCCTCCGAATAGGAAGCGGAAAGGCATCGAGAACCTGAGCCACAAAAGGCGGGCCGCGCGGCCCGCCTTTTGTTTATCG
>JBMCFH010000148.1:0-7932 GCA_048620455.1 Chloroflexota bacterium
GGCGATTGCGCCGGGCGACCTGCTGGTGTCCTCGCCCACGCCGGGCCACGCCATGCGCGCCGACGATCCGGCGGTGGGCACGGTGGTGGGTAAGGCGCTGGATGTGTTGGAGGAGGGGCAGGGGGTTGTGGCGGTGATGGTGACGTTGGATTGAGAACAGCCTCCCGGAGGTCGGCCGACCTCCGGGAGGCTTAGCGGCGCTATTGTGTCATGGCCGCGCGCCGGTCTGCGGTGGCGTCTTCGTCGATGGTCAGATCGTCGTGGAGGACGACGCCGTAGGTGTCGCGGGCGGCCTGGCGGGTGACGTAGCCGTCGACGACGTCTTCGCGCACGTGCTGCGGATCGCGTTCCCAGGGCAGGCCGTATCCGCCGCCGCCGCCGGTCTGCGTGCGCACCACGTCGCCCTGTTTGAGGGCCAGGCCGTTGGCTTTCAGCAGGCTGCGCTCGTCGTCGGCGCCGGGGTTGATGAGCACTTCCGGTCCGACGGCCTCCTGACCGCCGAAGAGGCCCCAGGCGGGAGTCACGGAACGCTCAAACCAGAGGTAGAGGATGGCAGGGGCGTCCACCAGATGGTACTCGCGGTAAATGCCGGTGCCGCCGCGGAAACGGCCCGCGCCTCCGGTGTCGGGCCGGAAGCCGTAACGCCGCAGAAGGACGGGGTATTTGTTCTCGTAAACTTCGACGGGCAGATCTTTGAAGGCGCCGTTGACCACGTTGATCAGGGCGTCCTGCCCGTCGCCGTCGTGGTAGGCGCCCCAGCCGCCGGGCGTCGGTTCCACCGCCAGATAGGGAGCGTCGCCACGGCGCGGGTCCTGCCCGGCAAGGTAGATGACCATGGAGTCGCCATAATGGGCGCCGGCGACCTGCTGGGGCAGAGCGGGGGCCAGAGCCTGGGAGATAAGGTCGATGAGCAGGCCAAGCGGCGTGAAGTACCAGGCGCAGGCGGCAGGTTCCTGGGCGCGGAAGATGGAGCCTTCGGGAGCGTCCACGCTGAGGGTGCTGAAGGTGCCGCCGTCTACGGGGCGGTCGGGGTTGACCAGTAGCTTAAAAGCCACGCGCACGGCGGCAATGGTCTGGGCGAAACCGCAGTTGACGGGCCCGGTCGCCTGGTCGGCCGATTCGTCCAGGGAGACGCGCATGCGGTCGCCTTCGACTTCTACGCGCACTTTGACGGGCACCGGGTCGCTGCCCAGGCCGTCGTTGTCCAGACTGCCTTCGGCCGTGTAAGTGCCATCGGGGATGGCAGCGACCGCTTCCCGTTCCAGTTCTTCCGACTGGCGGAAGATTTCGTCGCGGGCGGCGACGACGGTGTCGTAGCCGAAGCGGTCGAGAATGGCCTGCAGGCGGATGGCGCCGGTGTGGCAGGCGGCGACCTGGGCGTTCATGTCGCCCACGAGGCCGGAGCCGAAGCGGCTGTTGCGACGCAGGAAGTCGATGATTTCCTCGCGAGGCTCGCCGTTTTCGTAGATGCGGGTGGGGCCCCAGCGCATTCCTTCCTGGTAGATCTCGTGGGAGTCCATGGGCGAGCCGGGGTCTTTGGCGCCGACGTCCAGCCAGTGGGCGCGGGTGGCGGCAAAGCCCACACGCTTGCCTTCCCAGAAGATGGGGGCAAAGATGGTGGCGTCGTTGAGGTGCGTGCCGGTCATGTAAGAGTCATTCATGTAGAAGACATCGCCGGGACCGAAGTGATCCCAGCCGAACATGTCGGCCGTGAGCTTGACGCAAATTTCCAGGTTGCCCAGAAAGAGGGGTAAACCCAGGGATTGGCCCAAAACGTCGGCGTTCTCATCCAGCAGGGCCACGGAACAGTCCTTGCCCTCGTAGATGATGGGCGTGTAGGCGCTGCGGATGAGGGTAGCGTTCATGTCCTGGGCGATGGACACAAAGGCGTTGCGGATAATTTCTGTGGTGACGGGGTCCACGTTTCCATTTCGTTCTGTCATCATTTACTCCACGGTGATAATCAAGTTGCCGGACGAGTCAACGCGCACGACGTAACCGGGCGGAATGACCGTCGTGGCGCTTTTTTCTTCGATGATCACCGGGGATCGCACCCGGCTGCCCGGTTCGAGGGCGTCGCGCCATAGGATGGGCGTTTCATGCGCCTGACCGTCGAAGATGGCCTGGCGCGTGCCGCGCCGGGCATCACCCTGGGCCTCGACGCTGTAGGCCGAGGTCGCTTTGGGCAGGCGGCCCATTGCCGCCAGCCGCAGGTTGACGAATTCCACCGGGGCGTCGGGCGTGGAATGGCCGTAGCGCCGTTTGTGCGCCTGGTGGAAGGTGTCGACGATGGAGGCAGGATCGATGTCGCCGTTAACAGGCACGTTGACGGTGTACTCCTGGCCGATGTAGCGCATGTCGGCGGAACGCAGGAAGTAGTTGTCCTCCGGATCTACATTTTCTTGCAACAATATCGCTTCGCCTCGCGTTTGCAGCTCGGCGTAAACCGCTTGCAGCTCCTCGGCCTGTACGGCTCCGGCCGGTTCGTAGAAGTTGCGGGTGAGATCGTGGCGCACGTCGGTGTGCAGCATGCCCCAGGCGGAGAAGGTGCCGGGGAAGCGGGGAACGATGACCTCGCCGATTTCCAGCTCTTGCGCCAGCCAGATGGCCTGCATGGGGCCGGCGCCGCCAAAAGCCACGAGCGAAAAGTCGCGGGGATCGATGCCCTGTTCCACGGTGATGGTGCGCATGGCGTCGGCCATTTTGGCGTTGGTGATGGACAAAATGCCTTCGGCGAAGGCGACTTCATCCAGGCCCACCTGGGCAGCCATCCTGGCGATGGCCTGGGCGGTGGCTTCTTCGTCCAGGGGCATGTCGCCGCCCAGCAGAGAGTCGGCGCCCAGCCGTTTCAGAAAGAGGTTGGCGTCGGTGACGGTGGGTTGGGTGCCGCCGCGACCGTAACAGACGGGCCCCGGCTGTGCGCCGGCGCTCTTGGGGCCCACGCGCATGGCGCCGGCCTCCAGCCAGGCGATGGAGCCGCCGCCGGCGCCCACGGTGTGGATGTTGACGATGGGCATCAGCAGCGGCAGCCCTTCTAGCTCGGTCTCCGAGGTGAGCGTGGGCTCGCCGTCGATGACCAGGCTGACGTCGAAGGAGGTGCCGCCCATGTCCACACAGAGCAGATTGGGGCGGTCGAGCATCTGGGAAAGGGCGATACCGCCGATGGTGCCGCCGACGGGACCGGAGAGCAGCGTGTAGACCGGTTGGTCGCGCGCGGCGTCCACGGTCATAACCCCGCCGCTGGATTGCATGACGTGCAGGGTGATGTCCACGCCCCGCTGCCGCAGTTCGCCTTCGAGGCTGGCAAGGTAGCGGGAGACGATAGGCGCCACGTAGGCGTTCATCACGGCGGAGGAGGCGCGTTCGTATTCGCGCCACTCGCGGGCGATTTCGTGAGACAGTGTTACGGAGACGTCGGGCAGGGCCTCGCAGAGAATCTCGCGGGCGCGCAACTCGTGTTCGGGATAGGCGAAGGCGTGGATGAAGCAGACGGCGATGGCGTCAATCCCTTCGTCGCGCGCCTTCTGAATGATGGGCTCGAAATCTTCCTCCTGCAGCGGGGTGAGCACGGTGCCGTCCCAGCGGATGCGCTCGCGGACCTCGTGCACGTCGCGGCGGGGCACGAGCCGTTGCGGCTTGCGGTATTGCAGCTCGTACAGCTCTTTGCGATCGCCGCGGGCGATGGAGTAGGCGTCGCGCAGCCCTTCGGTCATGATCAGCAGCACGCGGGACCCTTTGCGCTCCAGAAAGGCGTTGAGGCCGACGGTGGTGCCGTGGACCATGAATTGGATGTCGCGCTGGTCGGGAGTCAGTTGTTCCAACCCCTGTAACACGCCGCGGGCGGGATTGTCCGCCGTCGTGGGTACTTTGCCGATGAAGACAGTTTGTTCGGTTTCGTCCATGACGACGAAGTCGGTGAAGGTGCCGCCGATGTCGGCCGACACGCGATATCTGCTCATAGGTGATCAATCTCCTTCGATCCCTCAGTCAGGATCTCGCTAATGAGAAAAACAGGGTCACTTAATAGTTCAAGGTTCTCTTTCAGCCCCGCCTGCACGCCGGCGTCGTAAAATCCTTCTTCGAAACTCTGGCGGTCGGGCCAGTCCAGGGTCGCCATGAAGCGATAGGGCGCTTCCATCCCCTGGGGCCAGCGCTGGTCCACGCGGCAAAAGTCGGCGCGGATGACGCCGGGAATGGACAGATTCTCTTCCTGGTGATCGGTCAGGCGCCAGCGCAAGAATTCTTCTTCGTCAACGTGCGGCTTGAGATTGTAGAGGACGGTTAAACGGATCATAGGATTAGCATTCCTTACACGGTGTATTGCCGGAGACGCACCATCAGCGCAGGATGCGCCCGTGGCGGAAGGCGTCCAGAACAATGGCGAACATGATCACGCAGCCTTCGAACATGACCTGGTAGAAGGGCGGCACGTTGAGGATGTTGAAGCCGTTGGAGACGAGTTGCAGCAAAAGGACGCCCAACAGCGTGCGCCACACAGCGCCCTCGCCGCCCATGATGCTGGTTCCGCCGATGACCACGGCAGCGATGGCGCTGAGCTCAAGCCCCTGGCCCACGTTGGCCTGTCCCGTGGCGATGCGCGAGGCGTGGATGACGCCGGCGATGCCCGCGCTGAGGCCGCTGATGGCGAAGGTCAGGGTGCGAATGGAGCGCACGCGAACGCCGGAAAAGCGCGCCGCTTCCTCGTTGCCGCCCAGGGCGTATATGTAACGCCCGAGGGTGGTGCGCGAGAGGAGGATCCAGGTAAAGAGGGCGAAACCCAGGAAAAAGTAGATGGGCATTTTGACGCCGAAGATGCGCGCGCGGCCCAGGAAGGCGAAGTAGGGGTCGCCGACCTGCACCAGCAGCCCGTCAGTGAGAATGTAGGCGGCGCCGCGAATGATGAGGCCCGCGGCGAGCGTAGCCACGAAGGAGTTGACGCGCAGGCCGGCGATGACGGTGCCGTTGAGGGCGCCGAGGAGCAGGCCCAGAAGGATGCCGATGATCAGGCCGGGGATGGTGAATCCGGCGGCGGCGATGATCGCTGCGCTGGCCCCGGCGATGGCGAAGATGGCCCCGGCGGAGAGATCAAAACCGCCGCCGATGATGGCCACGGTGGCGCCCAGGGCGATAAGGCCAACCTGGGAGGCCTGATCCAGCACGTTGAGCATGTTGCGTGCGGTCAGAAAGGCGGGCGTCATCAGGCTGAGGGCAGTGAACACCGCCAGGAAAGCGAGGATGATGCCGTAATCGCGAATGGCCTTGCGCGAGTAGCCGCCCAACATCTGCGCCGCGCGGCGCGCGACTACCGTTTCGTTTTCTTTCTGTACGTCGCTATTTGTTTCCATTTTCTTCCGTTGCAAATGCGGCCTGCATGATGGCGTCTTCAGACAGGAACCGGCCGGCAGCCGAATCTTCGTCGAAGTCGGCCACGATGCGGCCCTGGCGCATGACGAGCACGCGGTGGGCCAGTCCCAACAACTCCTCCAGTTCGGAGGAGATGAGGAGAATGGCGATGCCGGCAGCAGCCAGTTCGGTGATAAGCTGATAGATGGCCAGTTTGGCGCCCACATCTACGCCGTGGGTCGGTTCGTCGCAGATCAGGAGGCGCGGACGGCGAAAGAGCCATTTGGCGAAAAGCACTTTCTGTTGATTGCCGCCGGAGAGACTGGTGACGCGGACCGCGGGTTGTGGCGGGCGCACGTCAAGCCGGGCGAGAATCTCGGCGGTCTGTTCGTGTTCCCGTTGCCGGTGAACCAGGATCCGCCGGCTGACCTCCCGCAGGTGGGGTAGGGTCACGTTTTCACCCACCTGCAGATTCATAAGCAGGCCCTGCTCTTTGCGACTTTCGGGCAGCATGGCCACCCCTTCTTGCACGGCATCGTAGGGGGAGTTGATGTTCAGAGTCTGGCCGTCGATGGTGATGGCGCCGCTGTCACAGGGCTCGGCGCCGAAGAGCATGCGGGCCACCACGGAGCGCCCGGCGCCCACCAGCCCGGCAAGGCCCACGATTTCGCCGGCGCGCAGCTGAAAGGAGACAGGGTCCACGCGCCCTCTTTGCGAGAGGTTCTCTACAGAGACGACGACGGGCGCATCGGCGGGCGGGTACTGTTTGGGCGGGAATGTCAGGGATACGTCGCGGCCCAGCATGGCGCGCACCAGCGTCTGCGGGCTTTCTTCGGCGGCGGGCGCCGTGCGGATCAGGGCGCCGTTGCGCAGGACGGTAATCGTGTCGGCGACGGCGAGGACCTCTTCCAGAAAGTGGGAGACAAAGACGATGGTTGTTCCCTTCTCCCGCAACTGTCTGATGATCTGCAGCAGCCGTTCCGATTCGTCCGTGGGCAGGGCGGCGGTGGGCTCATCCATGACGATGAGCTCGGCGTTGCGGGCCATGGCCTTGAGGATCTCGACCTTCTTCATATCGGCGAAGCCCAGTCTGGAGACGAGGGTCTCGGCCGGCAAGTCGAATCCGGATTGCGCCATCAGCGCCTCGAAGCGACGCCGCGTGCTCTGGCGGTCGACGAACAGGCCACCGCGGCGGCTTTCAATGCCCAGATAGACGTTTTGCATGACGCTGAGTTGCGGCACCAGCGTCACTTCCTGGGAGATCATGGCGATGCCGTCGGCCAGGGCCTGGTAGGGCGTGCTGTAGTGAACGGGATGACCGTTTACCAACAGTTGGCCGTCGCCGGCATCGGGCAGCAGGACGCCGCTGATGATCTTACCCAGCGTGGATTTACCGGCTCCGTTTTCGCCGACGAGCCCGTGCACGGTGCCGCGCTCAATGACCAGATCGATGTCGTCGAGTGCGTGGACGCCGCCGAAATGTTTGTTGATGCCACGCAGTTCAACGTGGGGAGGGTGTTTCACTGTGATTTACTGTGGTTGGCGGGGCAGCGGTGGGTGGCGCCGCTGCCCCGCGCACTCGGTATTTCTATTGCCGGTATCGAGCTACCATTGTGGCTCGAACTGATCGACGTTCTCCTGAGTGATGATGGGGCCGCCTTCGGGCAGGGGCGGGATCTGCTCGTCGTTGTCGACGAACGAGGGAACGTCCTCACCGCGCAAGGCGTCGACGGCGATTCCGGCGGCGATCTGGCCCATGGTGTAGGGGATGTCAGCGTAGTTGGCCCAGAAGCGTCCTTCCTGGACGGCCTGATAACCACGCTCGCCGGTACCGTTACCCAGCAGTCGTATCTCGTCCTGCAGATCGGCGTCGACGACGGCCTGTTCGGCGCCCAGCATCATCTGGTCGCCAGAGGTAGCCAGCACGTCGATGTCGGGGTTAGCCAGCAGAATGTTCTGCGCCACTTCTAGCCCCTCATCTTCGAGGTAGAATGCTTCCTGATTGGCGACGATTTCGATGTGATCGTGCTCTGACAGCACCTCTTCGATGGCGGCGACGCGATCCTGGTCAATGGTCAGGGATTGAGCGCCGTTGAGATAGCCGACTTCGCAGGGATCGATGCCTTCGCAGGCCTGGACGATCATTTCGCCCAACATCATACCGTGGTCGTAGCCGGTGCGGCCCACGTAGGAGACGATGCCGCAGCACGGCTCCGTAGAACGGGAGTCGGGCCCGATAACCACGTCGGCGGCGACGACGGTGATGCCCGCTTCCACGGCGTCCTCGACGTCGGGCACGACGGCGTTGCCGTCAACGGCGTAGATAATGAAGGCGTCGTACTCGCCGGAGGTGATGGCGTCCTGTATCTGATTGGACTGTGCAACCGGGTCAAAGGCGGGGTCGGCGCCGAATACGCTGACGGTCGCGCCCATCTGCTCGGCCACTTCCGTGGCGCCATCGGACACCGCTGCGGTGTAGGTGTTGCCCAGCACCGGGTGGAAGAGCGCGATGCGGATCTCCTCATCTTCTGAGCCCTCATCTTCTGAGCCCTCGTCTTCTGGGGCATCATCCTCTGTGGCTTCTTCTTC
>JBMCFH010000149.1:0-7913 GCA_048620455.1 Chloroflexota bacterium
TCGCCTCGCCCGGGACGCTCCACCTTGATGACTTCTGCCCCGAAATCGGCCAGCAACATGGTACAGAAGGGCCCGGCAAGCACACGCGAGAGATCTAGGACAAGCAGGTCAGAGAGAGCGGATTCAGACAAGGTCACCTTCCTGGTAGGTCTGGTTGCAGACTGCGGATTACGAGCCGAGTCTAAAGAGCCAGCGTGAAGATGTCAACCGCGAACTAGTGAGTGGACAATATGTCCCACCCGCATTCGTGACGCGGGCCTCATGACGGCAGGACGCCACTCAGCGTACGATAACTTTCAGCAGCTACTGTGATGAGCAGACAAGGATGTCGCCGGTGAGCGAGGTCACAACAAACAAAGTGAGGTCGCGAAGAAGCCAGACCGTGCCAGCCAACCGGGTCTCCGGGCGCTATCCGCGCTCAGGCGCCATTGCGGGCGCGACATCGGCTGTAGGTTTTGCCATTATCCATCACATTTTCATCAGCGATATCTGGTTTTCGCTGCTAATTATGATGGTTGCTGGTGCGCTGTGTGGGCTGTGTGTCGCCTGGAGCTACAGCGTGCTCAGTAGGGCGCCTTCCTTCGGTGGTTGGCTGCGCTACAACACAGTATGCGTGGTACTCCTGGCGCTCCTGGCAGTGGCCTCCGTTCTCACCTTCGACCCCGTCACTACCATGGCCGCTCTCATTGTGGCAAACGGACCTCCACACGATCTGATCGGGCAGGCCATGCCCATGACGGCCATCTTTACCGCGCTGGCGGCTGTGGTCATCAGCATGCTCTACGAGAGAGGCCGAATGTACTTCGCCGCCATCTTGCTAACGTGCATCGTAATCGTGCTCTTTCTTGGTCTCAACATCTCAGCAATCGGCCTCGTGGACATTCCGCGAGGCTCACTTTATCTCGTCCTGGAACTGTTCGGGCTGATCGTGGCTATCAACGTCGTTTATGTCGCGGCGTTTGCGGCGCTTGAGCGACGGAGCTTGCTCTATGGCGGAGAGCCCGGCCCTGTGGTTACAGGCGCCCATGATCCGCATTACCCCTGACGAAGTGAAGTTTGATATGACGTTCGAGGCTGCATGACCGCATTTCTGTAAGCAGGAGGCAACTATGAGGAAAGCATTGAAGTGGATTGGCATTATCCTGGGGGGGCTGATCATTCTAATCGTTATCGCGGGCGCGGGCCTGGCCATTGCCGGCGCATCCCGCCTCAACCGCACGCAGGACATCCAGGTAGAGCCTGTTGCGATTCCCACCGACGAAGCGAGTATAGCGCGGGGCGAACACCTGGTCGCGGTGGCCTGCGCCTCGTGCCATGGCAGTGATCTTAGCGGTCAGCCGATGATGGATGATCCGGCAATCGGTACGGTCTACGCCAGCAACATTACGGGCCTGGGAAAGACGCACAGCGACGCCGATCTGGTACGTGCTATTCGCCACGGAATAGGCACGGACGGTCGCCAGCTCATGATAATGCCCGCCGAAGCGTTCATTTATTTCAGTGAAGAGGACCTGGGTTCGATCATCGCCTACCTGAATACCATTCCTCGTACCGGCGAAGATTCTGCGGAACCGGCGCTGGCCGTCCCCGGGCGCATCCTGATGGGAGCCGGGGTCTTCGGCAACATCTTCCCGGCCGAATACATCGACCACCATACACCTTTCCCGGAGATGCCTGAGACTGGCGCCAACGAGGCCTACGGGCAGTACCTTTCCCGCCTGTGCGAAGGCTGTCACGGCCCCGACCTGGCCGGGTCGCAACCGCCCGATCCAGAGTCGCCGCCCGCACCAAACCTGGCAGTCGTCGGCGGCTGGAGCGACGAGCAATTCATTAATACGATGCGCAACGGCGTGACGCCTTCAGGCCGGGAGATCGATCCCAGATTTATGCCCTGGGACTCCTTCGGCAAGCTGGACGACGACGAGTTGCGAGGATTATGGATGTACCTGGCGTCGCTCACGACTGCTGATGCGGCGACAGATTGATTAAATTCGTTGGTTTAATCCAATTATGGAGGATTTCGTGATGAACGCTCAAACAGATGGACAAGTATCGCGCAGCTCACGATGGGGCTGGGGTATTCTTCTCTCCCTCTCGGTTCTGCTAACGCTCAACGGCCTTGCCCTATACTTCTTCATTGCAGACTCTCAACTGATGAAAACTGTCTCTGTGATGGAAATTGGTCTTGGGCTGCTGGTAACGGTTGTGAGCTGGGAAGGATTTCGCCGTCGCTCGCGTTGGGCATGGCACGCCACATGGGTGCTGGTGGGACTTCTGGCAGCCCTCGGCCTGCACATTCTCTTTGGCGGAGCGGAGCCTGGCGTCGGCCTGTTCTACCTGGCGTTAGCTGCCGTTGGACTCGCTGGTCAACTATTGGCAGGCAGGAGCCTGGGATCCTGAACCAGCAGTCCAGGGCATGGGCCTCGCCAGCGAAGGAAAAAACCAGGATGGACGACCACATCTTCTTATCCGCTTTCGACAAAGGCATCGCGCGCGCCCACTGTGACGCCAATGGTCAATGGCGGGTCGAACAACGGGCTGCAGAGCATAAGGTCAATTGCCTCGCAGCCCCAGCAGACGGTCACGTGGTGTACGCCGGAACCACAGACGGCGTGTTGCGCTCCGGCGACCGTGGGATCACGTGGGTTCGTAGCGGAATGGAGGGCCACATCGTGAAGTCATTGGCCGTCAGCCCGCAGGATCCGGACGTGGTCTATGCCGGCACGAAACCGGCGCTGATGTTCGCCTCGCGCGACGGAGGACAGTCGTGGCGCGAGCTAGAGGCCTTCCGCCGCATCCCCAACCGCTGGTGGTGGTTTTCGCCGGCGGAACCGGGCGACTGGCGCGCCTACGTGATGGCTATTGCCCTCTCCCCGGTGAATTCTAACGTGCTTCTGGCGGGCGTTGAATTTGGCGCCGTTGTGCGCAGTGAAGACGGCGGACACACTTGGTCGCGCCACCGTTCAGGTGCGCTGCGCGACTGTCACTCGCTCAAATTTCACGCCCGCGATGGCAACTGGGTCTACGAGGCAGGCGGCACCGGCGGCGGCGCTTCCTTCAGCCGCGACGGCGGTCAAAGTTTCCGCAAAGCGAAGCGTGGCTTGGCCAAGAATTACGGCATCGTCTGCGCTGCTGATGCCGTGAGGCCGGAAATCTGGTATGTGTGCGTCGCGCCCAGCCCCACGAACGCCTTTGGAAAGAATCCACAAGTGTATCTCTATCGTGCCAGTGGCGGCGGCGACTGGCAGCCCATCGGCTGGCAACCCCACCCGCTCCCCGTCGCGCCCACCGCTCTGATCACCGTCCCGGGCGCGCCGGGCCACCTTTACGCTGGCCTCTACAACGGTGAAGTCTGGCATTCGACCGATTATGGGGATTCCTGGGAACAATTACCGCTTAACATGAGCGGTATCTGGCACTCACTATTGATCATTTAGAGCCAAGGCAAGATTAGGGGAGGCACACCATGCAAATTGACGCTCTCGCTCAAAGCAAGGTTGCTCTGGTTGGCGCACTGCTCTTCCTATCCTGGCTCGGCGCCTACATACATACTACCTTTGAGTTACAACTACCGGTCTGGCGTCCTGAAAACAGTGTTCCGGCTCTGATAGCGCTGGCGCTGTTTCTTGGCTGGTGGCGACAGGATCACCGGCGCCGCTTGTGGGCCGTGCTGCTCCTGGCCTGGACAGCCGTCGGTCACCTGTTAATTGGCGCCGTCCTCTCCGTTCTGTCCCTTCCCCTGTGGCCCTTCTCTCCAGAGCAATCCGCAGCTCACTACGCATCACACCTTATTTACGCCGTAACACAGTTGCCGCTTATCTGGGTGCTTTGGCGGGAGATCAGCTCATGATGCAACTCATAGTAAATGCAATACAAATCCTTTTGCGGTCAAACTTCTGAAGATCGCGGGCAAGAAACGCAGGATTCTGAATAAAGGAGATGAACCATGACGCAATCAGCCGTATCTACAACTAGCGAAGATAGGTTAAGCCCAGTGGCAGGACGTCGTTGGGAACAAATTGGCGCAGCCGGGGGGATCGTGTTTGTAGCGCTGCAAATGGCCAGCCAATTCCTGGTCCAGCTCGGCGGCAGGGAGCCGGCATTTAACGCCCCGGCAGCTGAAATCGAAGCATTTTTCCTGAACCGGAATTCACAACTGGCACCCGTCGGCGGTTTTCTCTCGCTGCTCTCGGTCATTACATTTCTCTGGTTCCTGGGCGTGCTGTGGGCCGCGCTGCGCCGTGGCGAAGGGGAGCCGGGCTGGCTATCGTTGGTCGCCTTCGCCTGCGGAGTGATGGGCATCGCCACGGTGCTGGGCGGACTTGGCTGGGAATTGGCCATCCTGAGGATCCGCGACGGCCTGGAGCCAGAGACGGCCCGGTTACTGTTCGACCAGGGTAACGTCAACTTTGCAAATTTCTGGGTCTTGCTGGCGGGCCTGCTGCTTGCAACCGGCGTCCTCGCGGTGCGCGACGAGGCACTGCCGCGCTGGCTAGGCTGGTTCGCGCTGGTGCTGGTACCGGCTTTGCTGGCGGCCCGCGTGATCTGGTTCGCCGGTTCTGGGGTCAAGTATCTGCCCTACACGCTGTTCTGGGTCTGGCTCATCGCCACCAGCGTGGTCCTTATGCGGCTGGCGCGGCGGGCGGACGGCTGAGACCAGATGAACCTTGTCGTTTCCCGCCACTCTCGGCGCGCATCACTGCGCTGCGCCCAGTGACAGGACCATGGCCAATTGGTCGCGCCAGGACTTGTAGTATAATGACACATATGAAGCGACTCGTGATTCTCCAACCGGCTTCCGCCTCAGGCGCTGAAGTGACGTCGGGCCGCCTGTCGGAATCCTGGCTGCGCCTGGCGCGAATAGGTTGGGTTACCACGGCCATCATGGTGGTTATCGTCCTCATCGCCTCGTCCCCATCTTATGTCGCTAAGTTCGGTGGTCAACTGCAACATGCGACGGGCGGGGATCTGCCGCCGGGCTCTCACTTTTTCGCAGCAGCCAGTGCCGTCGCTTCGCTGGTCTCAGCGCTAATTACCATCGCACTATCGCTGTTGCTATTCCGCCGTAAATTCAGGGAACCGATCGCCGCCCTGCTTTCCTTTATCCTGCTCCTTTACGGCATCGTGATGTCTGGCCCGCTGGAATTTGCCAGCGCGTATTGGCTGGGCTCTGCGGATTGGGCATTCACCGCTCAAAGCGTTCTGCTCGTCACGCCGATGATTGCGCTGTTAATGCTCTACCCAAGCGGGCAGTTCGTGCCCGACTGGACGCGTTGGGTCGTGCTGATCTCGGTGCCCTTTAGCTTTTGGATGCTGCTTATCGCCCCGTTTGACGGCGTCAACGTCAGTCGCGATCCGCAATTTGCGACCGCGGTTGGGGCCCTGTTCCTGGCCTTTTGCGTTTCGGGCATCTACGCGCAGATCTTCCGTTATCGCCGCCGTTCAACCAACACAGAACGAAAACAGATCCGCTGGGCGCTCTATGGTTTCGCGCTGTGGATTGCCTACATGCTCTTCTCGTCCGTCCCCTACTTCTATCTTACCGGACTCCCGCCGGGCGCGCCGACACCGTGGTGGGCGCCCGCCAGCGAACTGGGCTGGTGGCTTAGCCTCAACATCTTCCCCGTGTGTTTGACCATCGCCATCACTCGCCACCACCTCTGGGACATCGACCTGATCATCAACCGCACCATCGTTTACGGTGCTCTATCTACCGTCGTCATCGCTCTTTACATCCTCGTCGTCGGCGCCTTAAGCACCATCTTTCAGGCCGGCGGCAATCTGCTTGTGACACTGACGGCGACCGGTCTGGTAGCCATTTTGTTCCAGCCTTTGCGCGAGAGATTGCAGCGCGCCGTAAATCGGCTGCTGTACGGCAACCGCGACGAACCGTTTGAGGTGCTGGCGCGGCTCGGCGAACGGCTAGAAGCCACGCTGGCGCCGGAAATGGTGTACCCAACCATTGTGGAAACGGTGGCGCAGACGTTAAAACTGCCTTACGCAGCGATTGCCGTGCGCCAGGGCGAGCAACTGGTAACGGCAGAAACGTATGGCCGGCCCAGGTCCGACCTGGTCGCCTTTCCCTTGAGTTATCAAGGGAGTCTGGTCGGGGAACTGCTGGTGGAGCGACGGGCGCCGAACGAGGCGTTCAGCGACGCCGACAAGCGGCTGTTACGCAATATCGCGCGACAGGCGGGGGCGGCTGTGCACGCTGTGCAGTTGACGGCCGATCTCCAGCGCTCCCGGCAACAACTGGTTACCGCTCGCGAAGAGGAGCGCCGCCGCCTGCGTCGCGACCTTCACGACGGACTCGGCCCGCACCTTGCCAGCCAGACGCTAACCATTGACGCCATTGGCAAACTGCTGGCGCGTGACCCGCAACGCGCGCAGGCACTGTTGCAGGACCTTAAAGCGCAGTCAATGGCCGCGGTGCAGGACATACGTCGGCTTGTCTACAATTTACGACCGCCGGCCCTGGACGAATTAGGGTTGCTCGGCGCCCTGCAGGAAAGCGCTGCGAGGCAGTCCCAGAACGGCCTGTCCATTTCCGTTGAAGCAGCGTCCTCACTGCCGCCCCTGCCTGCCGCCATAGAAGTTGCCGCTTTCCGCATTGCCCAGGAGGCGATGAACAACACCGTGCGCCATGCAGAAGCACAAACGTGCACCGTGCGTCTGGCGCTGAAGACCAAACACAAGACGCCGGGTGAGCCACAGGCGCTACAGGTGGAGGTCGTCGATGACGGACAGGGCTTTGCGCCGGATGGTCGCCCCGGCGTCGGCCTGCACTCCATGCGCGAGCGAGCCGAGGAACTGGGCGGCGACTGTCAGATCGAGTCCGCAGCCGGTGCCGGCACCCACGTGTCCGCCCTGCTGCCCCTGCCGGCGCCACAGGATGCACCGTGACCACAATTAACAAAGATCAGTCAGCTATGGACGAACCGATTCGCATTCTGATTGCCGACGACCACCCCGTCTTTCGCTTCGGCCTCCAGGCCCTGTTAGAAGCGGAAGATGACACGGAGGTGGTCGGAGAAGCCACCAGCGGTCCGGAAGCGGTGGCGCTCGCTGCGGAACTGGAGCCGGACGTGATCCTCATGGACCTGAACATGCCCCAGCTTAGCGGGCTGGAAGCCACCCGCCGCATCACCGGGGCCAACCCCGACACGGCCATCCTGGTGATCACTATGTTTGACGACGACTCCGTCATTGCCGCCATGCGCGCCGGCGCACGCGGCTACATCCTCAAAGGCGCCGAGGGGGAGGAAACGTTGCGCGCTATCCGTGCCGTGGCCCACGGTGAAGCCATCTTCAGCCCGGCTGTGGCCCAACGCATGCGGCAATTCATGGCACGTCCCACGCAAGGTGCTGAAGGTCCCTTTCCCGAGCTCACAGCTCGCGAGCGCGAGGTGCTGGCGCTGATGGCGCAAGGATTGACCAACACAGCTATCGCCCAGCGCCTGGTCCTCAGCCCCAAGACGGTGCGTAATTACGTGTCTAACATCTTCAGCAAGCTGCAGGTGTCCGATCGCGCGGCGGCGATTGTCAGGGCGCGGGAGGCAGGCCTGGGAACGGAATGAGAGCCTATTACCCGCGCCGCCGCAATAGCAGCGGTACGGTCAACAGCGCCAATAGCAGCGGCCATAAAAGAAAGGCGTCTCCACCCCCGATGCTGCTTGCTTCTGTTTTCACGAATCCGACACGGGTCGGATCGGCCGTGTAGAATACATTGAAATCGTCCTCTTGTAAGGAGAAATCCGCGGACGTCCACGGGCCGCCCGGCCAATGCTCATCATAGGTTGTCTGGCTTACGCCGTGAAATTCATTGTAGCGAGCGGTGACCGTATAGTGTACGCTGGTTGCCACGTATTTAAACGAGCCGCCTTCTGGTAGTCCCACATCGCTCATTGGAAAAT
>JBMCFH010000150.1:0-7830 GCA_048620455.1 Chloroflexota bacterium
TTTTGTTGATGCTCGCCGCGCGTGCTATGATCCCCTCGCATTTTTAGGAAAGTACGGAGAATTCAGCATGAACGTGAGACACGTCCATTTCTTGGTTATTGTTATCGCTGTGGCCCTGCTCGCCGCCTGTGGGCAGGAAGACCCCGCGCCCACGGCCGAGCCGCCGACGCCCACCGAGGCGGTGGCGCAGGTCGAGGCCTCGCCGACGACGGCCCCGCCCACCGCTACGATGGAACCGTCGCCCACAGTCACCGCCAGCGCCACGGCGACGGTCACGCCGACGCCGACGGCTACCTCCGTCATGCTGCTGGCGCCCGAAGATTTTGGAGAGGATCGCAATCCGCTGACGGGCGAGGTGGTCGAGGACCCCTCGGTGTTGCAGCGACGGCCGATCGCCGTGAAGATTTCCAACTCCCCGGCGGAGTTTGTGCGCCCGCAGGCCGGTCTGGGCCAGGCGGACCTCGTATTCGAGGCGGTCACCGAAGGACCGATCACACGGTTTACAGCGGTGATCTACGGCCAATCGCCGGAGACGATGGGGCCCATTCGCAGCGGGCGCCTCATCGACGTGGAGATCCCGGCCATGTACGATGCCGCCTTTGCCTACTCCGGGTCCAGCGGCGGCGTGGCTCAAAAGCTGTTTGCTTCTGATTTCTCCAACCGCATTTTGCGCTCGTCTGCGCCGGGTTACTATCGCACCGGTGAAGATAAGCCGTTCGAACACACGCTGTACGGCTATCCCGAAACGTGGTGGGAAGAGCTGGACAACCGCGAGTTGAACCGCGCCCCGAACTTCAACACGCAAATGGCCTTCAGCCAGGAACCCCCGGAGGGCGGCGAGCCGGCGGGCCACGTCAACATCAACTACCGCGAGCGCATGATTGTCGATTGGCGCTACGACGAGGAAAGTGGACGTTACCTGCGCTGGGCCGACGGGGAGGTGCACTCAGACAAGAACACGGGCGAACAGCTCTCCGCCGCCAACGTAATCATCGTCTACGCCGTGCACCAGGTCGATTACAACATCTGCGAGTTCTACTATAACGACGAGTGCACCGCCTACTCCACCGAAGCGCAGATCTGGGGCCAGGGCCCGGTGTGGATCGCGCGCGACGGTCAGATGTACCGCGGCGTGTGGAAGCGCGAGCAGCGCAACGACATGCTCACCTTCTACGACGAGGACGACAACCCCCTGCCGCTACAGATCGGCAACAGCTTCGTCCAGGTCGTGCCGCTGCATTATGAAGATCCGGTGACGGTGGAGCCGTAAGGGGAGATTGGAGATCAGAGATTGGAGATCGGTAATTGAGGATTAATCTCCGATCTCCAATCAACCAATCTCCAATCAACCAATCTCTACTCCCCAATAAACCCCTGCACTTTCAGCAACTCCGCGTTCAAAATCGAACCGCTGGCTGCGCCGCGCAGGGTGTTATGGGTGATGGCCATGTAGCGCAGGTCCAGCACGTTGCAGCGGCGCACCTTGCCCACGGTCCAGGCCAGCCCTTCCGCCGAATCGCGATCCAGGCGCGGCTGGGGGCGGTCGTCTTCGCTGCGGTAGAGCAAAGGCTGCTGCGGGCTGCTGGGCAGCTCGGCGCAGATCTCCGGTCGCTGCCACTCCTGCAGCAGTTCTATGGCCTGCAGCGGCGTCACCCGCTCGCCTAGCTTGACCGAAACACTGGCCAGATGGCCGTCCATCACCGGCACGCGGTTAGCCTGCGCGCTCAATTGTATGTCGGCGAGCACCATCTCGCGGTCGACCATCTTGCCCAATAATTTGCGGGGTTCGTTTTCCAGCTTCTCATCCTCGCCCCCAATGTGTGGAATCACGTTGTCGATGATGGACATCGAAGGCACGCCGGGATAACCTGCGCCGGAGATGGCCTGCATTGTGGTGATCACCGCAGCCTGCAGCCCGGCCGCATCCTGGAACACCTTCATGGGCAGGATGATGCTGGTCGTGGAGCAGTTGGGGCTGGCGACGATAAATCCGGACCAGCCGCGCGCCTCTTGCTGCCGCGGGATCAGATCCGTGTGGTCGGGGTTCACTTCGGGAATGAGCAGCGGAACGTCGTCCGCCATGCGGAAGGCCGAGGCGTTGGTGACCACGGCGTAGCCCGCGGCGGCAAACGCCGGCTCCAGTTCTCGCGCCTCCTGGCTGGGCAGCGCGGAGAAAACGACGGGCACGTCCAGCGTCGGCTCCGTGGGTTGCACGGTCAGATCCGCAATCTGCGGTGGGATTTCGCCGGGCAACACCCAGTTGACGCCGTCGCCATATCGGCCGCCCGTAGTGCGCTCGGAGCCGGTGACGGCGGTGACTTCGAACCAGGGATGGTCGGATAGAAGCTGTACAAAGCGTTGTCCCACGGCGCCGGTCGCCGCCAGGACTGCTACCGGGATTTTATTCATCAGGCGCCTCCAGATACCTTTACGCAGCGAGGTCGGGCCCACGGTGTAACCAGACAGCCGTTATGTTCCTGCTGCGCTGCGGTTCGTTGCCCTGTCAGGAAACCACCGTGGGAATTGGGCGAGATTATAAGAGATGGCACCTGTCTGTCAAGTGCGGTCCGGGCGACAAGGATTGTATAATCTCTGCAGGGCGTTCTGTCACAAAATCGGCCGCGGTGGTGTTTAGAAGGGTGAGTTCATGGCACAAAAAGGGAAAGGTGCTTTCTTGACAGCCATTTCAGACGTCCTGCTGCTGCGGCGCGCCGCGGCGGGAGATGAGGCCTCCTTTGAGGCGCTCTTTTACCGCCATTATGACCGCGTGTATGGGCTATTATTTCGCCTGGTGGGCAACCGCGACGAAGCAGAGGACCTGACGCAGGAAGTGTTCATCAAGCTATATCAGGAGCAGTTCGGCCGGGGGCGCGACCACAATCTCAGCGCCTGGCTCTACCGCGTGGCGACCAACCTGGGCTACAACGCCCTGCGCAGCCGTCGCCGGCGTTGGGAGCGTAACACGGTCCTGCTGCCTGATCCCACGGATGAGGAGAGTGGGCCGGCGGCGACGGCGGCGCAGCGTGAAACACAGGTCGCCGTGCGCGCCGCCCTGGCCCGCCTATCCCCTCGCGATGGCCAGATGCTGCTCTTGCGCGAGATGGGGTTCACATACGCCGAGCTGGCGGAAGTATGTGGCGTGGCGCCCGCGTCGGTGGGCACCATGCTGCGCCGGGCGGCTGAAGCCTTTCGCAGCGCCTATAAAGAGGTGTCTGGTGAGGGTGCCGAGGAGGAGAGATGAATCGACCCGATGAAATACGGGATGTAATGGAACAATTGGCGTCGCTGGCGCCCCGGAAGTCGGACGCTTCTGCATCCGCTCCCGAAGCCCTGGCGCGCGTACAGCAGCGGCTGAACGAGGACTCTCGCCGGTCGCTGCCCCCCACAGGGAGGTTACTACAAATGATGAAACGACGTTATGCTTTTGCGACCGTGCTGGTTCTGGCTCTGGTGTTGGTTGCCGTGGCCCTGCCGCCGGTGCGCGCGGCTGCCAGCGATTTCCTGGGCCTGTTCCGCGTGCAGAAATTCGCCCCGATTTCTGTTTCTCCGGCCCAGCTACAGCAGTTGGAAAACCTGGCCGATCAGGGATTGTACCCCGGCGAGTTCGAAGTGATTGATGAACCGGGCCCGCATCAGGATGTTTCAGGGCTGGAAGAAGCGCAATTGGTGACCGGCTGGCAACCGCAGACCGCGGCAGTGCTGCCGGCGCCCGACCGCGTCTTGGTCTCTGACGGCGCCAGGGGACAACTGACTGTAGACGTACAGAGCGCCCGGTCCATTTTGCAGGCCACCGGCGTTGATCCGCAGTTGGTGCCTGACAGTCTGGACGGCGCGGTGGTAGACGTGACGCTCCATCCCGCCGTGGAACAGGTGTGGGACGACCGCCTGCGGCTGATCCAGACGGAGAGCCCGGTGGTGGATTACCCCGACGACGCGAACCCCGAGCAGTTGGGCGAGGCATTCTTGCAGGTGCTGGGCATGGCTCCCGACGAAGCGCGCCGCCTGGCGAGCGAAATCGACTGGAACAACACGCTTGTCTTCCCCGTCCCCGAGAATGCAGCGACATTCAGCGAGACCACCGTAGCCGGTAACAGCGCGCTGGCCCTGAGCAGCGTGAACGGCAATGAGAGCAGCCTGATGTGGCAGAAAGACGACGTGGTCTTCTTGCTCGCCGGCGAGCGCAGCGTAGAGCAGTTGCAGGAAATCGCCGAGTCGGTGCGTTAGTGGGCAGGGGTTCGTAGTGGCGGCTTTAGCCGCCGCGCCGCTGAAGCGGCGACTACGAGCCAACGTCACGGGCGCATCGACGAACTAGAAAATCGAGAGACATATCTTGAATGAGGTGCGCGCAGCTGCGCGCACCTCTTGAGATTTGTTACAATACCGTATGACTCAAACGACTGTTGGCCCCGCCATTGACACCCGTGGCCTGCGCAAGCGATTTGGCGACAAAGTGGCGGTGACCGATCTGACACTGCAGGTACAACCGGGCGAGATTTTTGGCTTTCTGGGCCCCAACGGCGCGGGGAAAACTACCTCGGTGAAGATGTTGCTGGGGTTGACCACGCCCACCGCCGGGGAGGCCACGCTGTTGGGCCGGCCTTTGGGCGACCGCGCGGTGCGGGCCAGAATCGGCTTCCTCCCTGAACACTTTCGCTTCCACGAATGGCTCACGGCGGCGGAGTTCCTGGATTTGCACGGCAAGCTCTATGGTATGATGCGGTCAGAACGCGCCACCGTGATTCCAGACCTCCTGCAACTGGTGGGCCTGTCCGACCGCGCGGAGACGAAGCTGTCCGCCTTCTCCAAGGGCATGCTGCAACGCATTGGCCTGGCCCAGGCCTTGCTCAACAGCCCTGACCTGGTCTTCCTGGACGAGCCCACGTCGGGCCTGGATCCGCTGGGGCGACGCCTGGTGCGCACCATCATTAACGGCCTGCGCCGGGAAGGCACCGCCGTTTTCCTCAATTCACATCTCCTGGGCGAAATCGAACTGACGTGCGACCGTGTGGCCTTCATTCGCGAGGGAAAGGTCTTGCAGGTGACGACGCTGGAAGCGCTGGAGGAGGGCGCGCTACAGGTACGCCTGCGCGTGGGCCAGCCGTCGCCGTCGCTGCTGGAAGAGCTGGGTCGCTTCGGCTCCAACGTGGCTATGGAGGAGGTCAACGGCCGGATCTTCCTCACGCTGGACCACGAGCGCGAGCTGCCGCCGCTGGTCAATTGGCTGGTCACCGCCGGCTACAATGTCTATGAAGTCAGCCCGCAGCGCCTCTCATTGGAGGAGCGCTTCATTCAGATTGTGGGCGACCAGATTGTGGAGTGAATTGAGAGGAACGTGCGCGTGCCAACTGTCCTGACCATCGCCCGCCTGACCATACACGAGATCCAACGCCGCCGCATTCTGTGGGTGGCTCTGTTCATGGGCCTGGCCTTCCTCGTCGTGTTTGGCCTGGGCTTTCACTACATTTTCGTCGAGGTGGAGGCCGAACCGATGGGTCCCGGTCGCTTCGACGTACCCACGGTGATCGCCAGCTTCTTGACGCTGGCGGGCCTGTACGTGATCAACTTCCTGGTCATCGTGATCGCCGCTCTGCTCTCCGCGGGCATCATTTCCGGCGAGCTGGAGTCGCACACCGTGGAGACCATCGTTACCAAGCCCATCCGCCGCTGGGAAGTGGTGCTGGGTAAGTGGCTGGGGTTGGCGGTGATCATCGCCGTTTACCTGCTGGCCCTGGCTGGCGGCGTGCTGCTTATCGCCTATCTGCGCGTCGGGTTCAGCATGCCGGGGATCGCGCAGGGCCTGGGTCTGATGCTGTTGGCGGCGCTGACCATGCTCAGCCTGAGCCTGTTGGGCGGCACGCGGCTCTCCACCCTGGCCAACGGCTCGCTGGCCTTCATGCTCTACGCCGTGGCCTACGTTGGGGGCTGGGTGGAGCAGATCGGAGCCTTGCTGCGCAACGAGACGGCCGTGGATCTGGGCATCCTTTCCAGCCTGCTGATGCCCGCCGACGTGCTGTGGAAGAGGGCCTCGCTCCTGTTCAATCCGCAACTGGGCAGCGGTCCGGACTTTCCCGCGCCGTTTGTGGTCCTGTCCCAGCCCAACGAGTACGCCATCTACTACGCCCTCTTTTATACGGTGTTGCTGCTGGCCCTCGCCCTGTGGAGCTTCTCCCGCCGCGATCTGTAACCATCGCCGGTTGACGAATATCACAAAGGAAAGAATAATCTGGTCTGCATCTCTCGGTGAAACAAGAGGGGATATCGACCATGAACGAGACCAGAAATGAGGCGGACGCTGCCTACCGCCGGGCGGTGGAGCAACTGTTAGACGACGAAAGCCTGCGCGATGCGCTGACGGACGACCAGGCGCAACGATTGCTCGACTGGGCCTTGTCGCGTCTGAGGCGCGATGCGCGACAGGCAGCGGACCTGCCTGCGGAGACGGCCCAGGCCACCATGGAGACGCGCATGGCCCAGGTGCGCCAGGTGATGAAGCACGCCAACCGGCTGGTGGAGGCGTTGCCGGGCGCGGCCCAGGGCAAAATGCGCGAACACATGCTGCACTTTGTCGAGGCCCTTTGTGAAGTGGATTCGCGCGCCGTCCAGGTCAATGACGTTATGGCCCTGGAAGAACTGGCCAACGAACGAGAAAGACTGGACAGTGGAACCATCTTCGAACGCCTGATGGACATTGTCCGCCAGGAAGACGAAGAGGAATGAATCGCCCAACATCGCCGCTGGCCCTCGCCGGCCTGATCCTGCTCCTTGCGCTGAGCGCCATCGCCTGTGACGTATCTATCAACGTTGAAGGTCTGACCGGGCCCCGTACCGTCACCACCCGGCATGAGGGGGAGTGGTACGAGATCTACTTCACCAACCCCACCTGTCCCGACGAAGTGCAGCGCGTGGATGGCGTCGACCAGATTATCGCCGACGACCTGCAGCAGGCCGCGCGCAGTGTGGATATCGCCGCCTTCGACCTGGACGCCGAGCCGATTGTAGAGGCGCTGATTGCGCTGGAGCAGCGCGGCGTCACCGTGCGCGTGGTCACCGACGAGGAGAACGAGGATCTGTCCGGCATACGGCGGCTGCGCCGCCACGGTACCAGCGTGATCACCGACGACCGCTCGGCCTTGATGCACAATAAGTTCATTGTCGTCGACGACCGTTACGTGTGGACTGGCTCCATGAACTACACCAGCAACGGCGCTTACTGCAATAACAACAACGCCGTGCGCTTCAACTCGCCTGAACTGGCGGCCAATTACAGCGCCGAAATGGACGAGATGTACGAGGACCGCAGGTTTGGACCGACGTCACCGGAGCGCATTCCCTACCCACGGCTGCGCATCAACGAGGTGTTGCTGGAGACATACTTTGCCTCGGAGACCAAAGCCGCAGAGGCCATCGCGCGCCGGGTGGCAGAGGCGCAGGAGGAGATCCTTTTCCTGGCCTTCTCCTTTACCGAGGAGACCATCGGCGAGGCGATGCTGGACCGCGCCGCTGCCGGTGTGGAGGTCCGCGGTGTGTTCGAGACGGTGGGATCCGAAACCTCCTTCAGCTACTATCCGACCATGCACGACAGCGGGCTCTCCAACGTCAGCGTGCGACAGGATGGCAACCCGCGCATCATGCATCACAAAGTGATCGTCGTCGACCGCGAGGTGGTTGTGTTCGGCTCCTTTAACTTCAGCGCCAGCGCCAACGAGCGCAACGATGAAAACGTGATCATTGTGCACGATCCCGTCTTCGCCAGTTATTTTGTGGAAGAGTTCGGCTATGTGTGGGCGGAGGCGCAAGAGTAAGCGCCGCGCCGTACAGCGATTTGGTAAA
>JBMCFH010000151.1:0-7829 GCA_048620455.1 Chloroflexota bacterium
CAGACGGCGACGGCCTTGTGGCTACCGTGGTTCCAGGCGTCGTGAACGTCACGCATGACGTGGCAGTTGACGCAGGCATTGGGATCGTCGGAGAGGTAAGATGCGCCCTCAGCATAGATGAAGGTGAAGCCGCCCAGCCCAACAGCGCCACCGGCTACGCCAGCGACCAGCAACCACAACCATAGTGGCGCCAGGCTAAACCAGGTGCTTTGGCTCCCACGGCCTTCTGACTCAGCAACTATGTCCGGCATAGCTACCCCCTGCAATCGTTTGCAGTCAGACAGGCCTGCACAAGGCAAATATAGACGGGATGTGAGCCTAAGTCAATAGAATTCGGACACAGCGCAGAGGTTGCACTGCCGGGAGGGGCGCATTCTTTTTTGTTATACGAGTGTTTGCCAGGCTATAGCGGGCGGGCGGCGCTCGTAGGCGCGAGGGCCTACGAGCGCTCGCAACTATTTGCCGCCAATAACTGTTGGCAGGTACTGGATAGTCATTCCGTTTTGCTCCGTGACCGTCACCTCAAAGCTACTATCAGCGGTCAGGCCCCCCGTGTCTTCTACTAACACAGTAATCTGCGTCGTACCGGTCCATCCGGCGTCGGGACTAATGTCCACGTAACGGTTGCCGTCGATGGAGATCCCGGCGCCGGCATCTGGCGTATTGCTGATGGTGAAGGTCAGGTCCGAGTCGGCGTCCTCGCTGTCGTTGGCGTAGGCCCAGAGATCGATAGCATTGTCACGGCTTTCGCCTATGTCAAGCGTTTGATCAGGCAGGGCGCCGAGTGTGGGGGCAGTGTTCGCGTCGCCCTCGCAGGTGTAGATACGTACATCGTCAATAAACCAACCGTAGTCGTAGAACATCCCATCTGTGCCGATACGGAAGCGAAAACGGATATCATCTGCAGCCAACGAACTGAGATCAAGACGGCTAGAGATGTAGCCGCGGCTGTCAGCGCCGAAAGCGTCTCGTCCGCCCAGGGGGTTGTCGGCGCTATTGGAAATGACGCCAGAATACCCGTTGTGTGTGAAAAGCGCTGCGGCATCTTGCCAGCTTCCGCCGTTTACGGAGTACTCGAGCACGCCGCCATCCCAGAATGTCGCGCCGCTGCTGTCAGACTCGAAGCCGAACGAGTGATTGAAGTGCAGGTAGGCGTTCGCCGGCAAGGTCACGTCATTTTGCATCATGAGGAAGGTATCGGACACGCCGCCGAAGTTCCAGCCTTGTGCGAAGCCCCAAATGTTTTCTTTGCCGCTGGTGGCATAGGGGCCGGGAAGACCAATGTCTTGCGTCGAATGCGGCACGAACCAGTAAGGCGTGCCCACGATGCTGCCCGCCTGCCATTCACCGTCGCCGTTCTCCAGATCATCGTAGAAGACGTTGAGCGGGGCGCCTGATTCACAAACCGGCGCCTCGGGCGCGGGGCAATCGGCCGGATCCTGGCTCATTTCTACGGCGTCGAGGGCATTTTTCACCGCAGCCCGCTCCGCCGCACTATAGCCCAGATTGACGCTGGCCTGGATCAGCGCATCGTAGAGGTCGGCGTAATCAGCCGCGGAGGTCAGCATGCCGATCTGTGCTTCATAGTACAGGTCGGATACTTTGGAAATCCCCATGCCGGCGACGGTATAGTCATTGAAGCTGCCACCGTCGGTCATCAGGTAGGCGGCTTTGTTGTTCACGCCGCTATTGATGTGTACACCGCCGTTGTCCCCATCGCCGCTAAGCAAATCTGACTGCTCGCAGTAATAGAGAGGGCTGCCCATCCTGTCCGGATGGTTGTGCAGGGTAGGGTCTTCCATATTGCGGATGGTACCCAGCCCGGTAACGTCTTCTCCTATGGCCCATTGTACGCCGGGTGAGTCATCGCCCGTGCCGTTGCTCTGGTCCACAAATTCTCCCCAGACGTCGGAAAGCGACTCGTTGATGGCGCCGGACTGGTAGAAGTAGAACAGTTCTGAGGTGAAGTCGGTGATGCCGTGCGCCAACTCGTGGCCCACGACGTCGTCGGCCAATGGAAAGCCTGCGCCGTCGCCATACACCATCTGCTCTCCGTTCCAGAAGGCGTTGACATAGTTGCTGCCGTAACGCACGGTGGAGATGATGGTCATGCCGTCCCCGTCGATACCGTCGCGTCCGTGTTCGTCCATGAAGAAATCGTAGGTGTCGCCCGCGTGTCGGTGGGCGGCGCTGGCGTGGGCGTCTCCAGCCGCGCAGGTGGGATCGCTTTCGTCGCAGACCAGGGTGCCCGGCAGGGTAGTGCCGTTCCCTGCCGTATACGTCTCGCGGTCCATTGCCGTGTGAATCTGGTTGAAGTGCAGAGCAATGGCGCCCATCTGGGCGTCGATAAGCACGAACTCATTGATCGGCAACAATTCAACGGGTGTGACTTCCATGCGCCACACAAGGCGGCTAAACTGTGGTCCTGGCCCACCCATGATCGCAGGATTGTGAATCCACAACTCAGGGTCGGTGACTGTCAGGTCAGTGCTGTGTAGACCATACTCCTTAGCCACTTTGCCCAACGCCAGCTCGCGCGCCATCTCGCTATCAATGGCTGGCGTCGTGTCCAGATCCAGGCCCGGTAACAACTCGCCGTTGGCCGAAATGATATGCTGGCGGTTGACAGTCTGCACGATCAGTTCGCTGCCGATGATGGGGACGCCCTCGTAGGTTTGCTGAAAGCGCACGAACGAACGACCATCTGCCAGCGTAGTTTGTTTGTGCACGGTCAGGTCGCGGTTGGCGTCGCCCAGGCCAAACAGCTTGCCATAGGTGGTGAGAAAGGCTCGGGCTGCATCTTCGACCGATGTCGATGGCGCTGACAGAGACATCAGAGGATGCTGGGACGACGAGCCCAGGAAGCGCGCAGCGCCGGTTTCGTCATGGTAGGAAAGCCGCAGATCGCCGCCGGTGGTGTGCTGGAGCCGGGCGATAAGGTCGTCCTGGGAGATTCCCTGAGTGACAACATCGGGCGCCGGAGCTGCTTTGCCCGGGGACGAGGCCAGGGCCAATAGAACGAGAAGGAGCAATAAAGAGAGGTGTCGATTCATCGGATATCTCGCTTTTCGACTGCTTGATTGGAACGGTTGAGAGAGGCGTCGACTGCCCACAGCATGTTATTCAAAACCTGCCGTGCTGATAGCATCAACGCTGCTTGCCGAGTTTTTCCGACATGGAAAGTGGGAAAATGGCTCGCACAAAGATAGCAGCCAAAAGTTGCACGTCAAGCAAGTGATCCTTAAAGATTCCTTGACATGCACAAATCCATCATTCGAGCGCGTCTGGGAAGTCGTTCGCGAACTGAACTACCTGGGCGGATACTGTTCTCTCATTTGCCTGGCCCCGTTTCCACCGTTTCATACACTAGCTCCACGCCCTTGATGCGGCTGACAAACCCCTCTAAGACGTAGAGGACGAATATGAAGACGATGTCTACGCCGATGGCCAATGAGAAGGCGAGGCCCAGGTAGCCAAAGAGTGTGGTGAGTGGCCCGCGCAGGCCGTCCAGCACCAGGTGGCTCAAATCGAGCCCGTAGAGGACAAGGGCGCTGGCTGCGAGCAGCAAGACAAAGGCGGGCCAGGCGCGACGGTCAGAGGGGCTGGGCATCATGGCGTTGCTGATGGCAAAGATCAGGTAGAGCCACACTAAAAAGTCCGGCGTGGTGAAAATCTGGCTGAGGGCTGCGGTCAGCTGTTCGACGTTGCCACTCTGAATCACTGCAGTGAGATTGCCCACATCGAAGACGCGCAGGCCGATGAGAAGCACGACTAACGTGCCCGTGATCAGGGGCGCTCCTCCGATCAGGCTTTCCCGAATCGGACCCAGCGTGCGCCCTTTGTAGTACTCTACGTATCCCAGGCGGATGGTGCCATCGTTCTGTACCTGGGGTAGAAGCGAGATCGACCCGGTGCGCACGCCCAGCAGGCGCGCGGTAAGGAGGTGACTGAATTCGTGTAGCAATACACCGGGAAAGAGAATAATGGCGTAGATGAGGATGGCCCAGTTCATGCGACCGGTGATCAGGTAGGCCACGCCCCGCAGGTGGCGGTGGATCCAGCGCTGCAGCAGCAGGAGGAGGGGCAAGGTGAGAGCCAGCCACAGGAAAGGCATGAGGGCATCGTCCATGGGGACATAGTCTAACGAAAAGCCGGCAGGCGTCAATGGGCGTTGATGCCTGCCGGCGTTCTGACTGATGAGAGGTGGCCTACATTGTTTCGTATAGCGCCGCGGTCTTCTGCACCATGTCCACAAAACCAGGCTTTAGGCTGGCCCCGCCGACGAGCGCGCCGTCGATATCTGGCTGGCTCATGAAGGACTCGATGTTTTCGGGCTTGGTGCTGCCGCCATATTGCACGCGCACTTGCTCCGCCGTTTCATCGCCATAGAGACGAGCGATTGTAGAGCGTACCGACTCGCTGATGATGCGGTTGGCATCCTCGGGGCTCGCGGCTTTACCGGTGCCGATGGCCCAGATGGGTTCATACGCCACGATGAGCGAGGCAACCTGAGCGGCGTCCAGCCCGTCGAGTGCCGCCGTGACCTGTCCACTGACAAATTCGGTGGTCTCGCCGGCCTCGTTCTGCTCCAGGCTTTCGCCGACGCAGACAATGGGCGTAAGGCCATGCGCTAATGCCGCTTTTACCTTGCGGTTAACCCCTTCGTCAGTTTCTCCGAAAAAGGCGCGCCGTTCAGAGTGGCCCAGGATGACGTAATCGCAGAAGGGGGCAATCATGCCTGGTGACAGCTCTCCGGTGAAGGCGCCACTGTCTTCGTAGTGCATATTTTGCGCACCGACGCCGACCCGCGTGCCTTCGAGCGCCTGGCGCACGGCGGGGATGGCGATCGATGGAGGGCAGACGACGGCGTCAACGCCCTTCGTGGCGTCCAGCCCTTCGCCGATGCTGCGCACAAAGGCCACAGCTTCCTCCACCGTTTTGTACATTTTCCAGTTGCCGGCGATGATTGGGGTTCGCATTGCTTCCTCCTGATGCCGGCGACAGGGAGCCCAGAACAGAGCCCGGGCCCCATTCGCCGATCGCTATTATTTGGCAAAACCGATCGATCTCGTTTCGCGGATAACGGTTACCTGAATCTGGCCCGGATACTGCATGCTGTCTTCGATGGTCTTCGAAATCTCTTTCGAGAGGCGCATCGCGCCCAGATCGTCAATGCTGTCCGGTTTCACCAGAATGCGAATTTCACGACCTGCCTGCAGCGCGTAAGCCGTTTCTACGCCGTCGAAGCTGACGGCGATCTCCTCAAGGGTGCGCACGCGCTTGATGTAGTTTTCCAGGCTTTCGCGACGCGCACCGGGACGGGCGCCAGAGATGGCGTCGGCGGCTTCGACCAGAATGGCTTCAACTGATTCCTGATCCACTTCGTGGTGGTGCGAGGCCACGGCGTTGACTACCTTGGGCGGTACGTTAAAGCGCTTGATGAATTCTGCGCCAAGCAGAGCGTGGGTGCCTTCCTGCTCGTGGTCCATCGCTTTACCCAGATCGTGGAGCAGTGCGCCCATCTTGGCTGTTTCCACGTCGGCACCCAGTTCTGAAGCCAGCACGGCGGCGATTTTGGCCGCTTCAACAGCGTGGTGCAACTGGTTCTGACCATAAGACGTGCGGAACTTCAGGCGGCCCAACATCTTTAGAATTTCAGGATGCAGGCCGTGTACGTTGGCCTCGTAGGCGGCTTCTTCACCAGCTGTCTTGACCACGCGCTCCACTTCATCTTCCTGCTCTTTGATCAGTTTCTCGATGCGTGCGGGGTGGATGCGACCGTCGGAGACCAGCTTGGTCATGGCCCGGCGCGCCACCTCGCGCCGCGTGGGATCGAAACTGGAGATGGTGACAGCTTCCGGTGTGTCGTCGACCACCACGTCCACGCCGGCGGCCATCTCGAAGGCGCGGATATTTCGTCCGTTACGGCCGATAATCCGTCCCTTCATGTCGTCGCTGGGCAGGGAGACGACGGAGATGGTGACGTCGGAAACGTGTTCGCTGGCGACGCGCTGGATAGCCAGCGAGATAAGCTCGCGCGCCCGTTCCTGGCCCATTTCACGGGCTTCGTCTTCGATTTCGCGCATGATGCGCGCCATATCCTGTCGCGCCTCTGCTTCGACCGCGTCCAGCAGAAGCTGCTTTGCTTCTTCTTCGGTCAGCCCGGCGATCTTCTGCAATTCCTCGTTTCGCGCCTTTTCCAGTTCTGAGATCTCGTTCTGGCGCCGGTCAAGGCGGCTCTGACGTTTGTTCAGACGTTGTTCTCTTCGTTCAATTTTGCTTTGCTGTTTGTCCAACGTGGATTGCCGCCGATCCAATCGCTCTTCGGCGCGCGCCAGATCTTCATAGCGGCGCTCAACTGCTTTTTCCGCCTCCAGCCGCAGCTGCTTCGCTTCCTCGCGGGCGGCTTCGACTTCGGCCTGAGCGTCCTGCTCGGCCTTCCGTGTGATCTGGGCTGCCTCGTCGCGGGCATCGGCGTAAATCTGCTCTGTGCGTGGACGCTGCACATAGTAGGCAATCCCCCCGGCAATAGCGCCGCCGACCACCAGGCCGATGATGATGCCGATTACCAATTCCATTTCAAGTCTCCTTTACGGTGCCGTCTGCTCATTGTTGTTTATTTCTTGCCACACTTTCTTTACAACTGGCTTTACAATCGCATATCTAAAGCCGCGCCGCTGTAAATAGCCGGCGACTTTTTGCCGGAACTCGTCATAGGGCAAATGGGCCCAGCGGCGCGCGCGTTTGGCTGCCGCCCGTTCGGCGGCGGCCGATTCATTCACGTTCTCCACGGCCTTATCGATGATCGCGCGGGCTACGCCTTTCTGATACAGCTCCTGCTGTAGGGCGAAGCGGCTGCGCGGTTTAAACGCTTCTCGTTGCTCAACCCAATAGCGGGCAAAGGCTTCATCGTCCAGATACTCATTCTGGCGCAAATAGTCGACGACGCGCTCCACAAGGGCCGATTCATACTCTTTCCCCAGCAAATTCTGGCGAACTTCAGCCACACTCCGCGGGCGGTAGGAAAGGTAACGGAAGGCGCTCTTCTTGGCGCGCTCGAAGGCTTCTTCATCCTGGATGGCAGAAATGGCCTCATCATCCAGAGATTGCCCGACGCGCAGGCCGATGGCAACTTCGGCTGAGAGGCCAAAGGCAAATTCACCGTCCAGATGAACGTTTACGCGATCCTTATTGCGTTTTTGTGGTTCGAGCGCAGTGATCGTAGGCATAAGTTCACAATGCAAAATGCCGCGGCAACATTCTGCCACGGCATTCAAGAAGGCGAGTTGATTCTTGTTTTGAAACAGCGAGTGATGGCCTGGAGCAGAGACGTTTCGAACTCTGCCGGCTACTTCACGTCAGGCGCGGGCGTGCATCGGATGCCTCGTACCTGGCGTTAAGCAATCACTGGTGAGAACGTTGTCTGGTTTCAATGCTGGTCACATTCCAATTTCTAGATATGGCCGGTCAGTCGCCCGGCATATGCCGGCGCTCGCTGCTCGGCGAAGGGGCGCATCGTCATCCGTTTCCGCTAAGATAGATTCGTTCCCAAAAAGTGTTTCTTCGCTGCCTATGCCGCTGGTCAGAATGTCGCGGTCGTTCCGTCTCAGGTCGTTCCTGTCAATCTGCCTCTACTGCTTCCGCCTGCGCGGGAAGCGCGGCCAAGCCTGCGGCCTGGCGGATAGCCTGTTCAATCTCATTCATCATCTGTCGGTTATCACGTAAGAATGCCTTGGCGTTTTCGCGGCCCTGGCCCAGGAGCTCCTCGCCATAACGGTAGTAGGAGCCACGCTTCTCCAGGATTTCGTACTCCACGCCGAGGTCCAGAA
>JBMCFH010000152.1:0-7824 GCA_048620455.1 Chloroflexota bacterium
CTTAGAGCGATTTTCGAGTCGAAATAGCATAACTGTGGTTGAGCCCATTACTGACGGATAAAATTCTAGCCCAGATCGACAAATGCCGGAACGCTCCCCTGTCTCCTCTTATGCAGATCAAATGGAGGAGGAAGCGCCGCCGCGCCATTTTTTGGGTACGCCTCGAACGAATTCGAGCGACACTACCGCTTTTCCGAAGATATGTTACTATGATCGTTATAAGGAAAAATAACGCATTGGGATCTATTTTGCATGCACTCTTTGCCCAGGCGCAGTAGCGAGCTACTTATTAGCCAGATCAGTACCAAAAACCGAGTGACACTGTACCTGCCACAGTGCATAGTCGGCGCCATCCTGGATCACGCTTTTGACCTGGGGAGGCGATTATGAGCGAACACTTGTTGCTTGGCCTGACAGCCATCGTCGTCCTGGGCATCGGAGCACAGTGGCTTGCCTGGCGTTTCCGCCTGCCGTCGATCCTGTTGCTCCTGTTGGCGGGGCTGTTGGCGGGGCCGGTCACGGGTGTCATCAATCCCGACGAGGTCCTGGGAGAATTGCTCTTTCCCGTTGTTTCGGTGTCCGTAGCCATCATTCTTTTTGAAGGAGGTCTGACGCTTCGTTTCAGCGAGCTGCCCAAGCTGGGGGGCGTCATATTTCGCCTGATTAGTATTGGCGCTCTGGTGACCTGGGCTATCGCCGCCGTCTCCGCTCACTTTATCATGCAGCTGGACTGGGAGCTCTCCGTGTTGCTGGGCGCTATCCTGGTCGTCACCGGGCCCACGGTGATCGGCCCCATGTTGCGCCAGATTCGACCGAAGGGAAAAGCAGGTGCGGCGCTAAAGTGGGAAGGTATCCTCATCGATCCCGTCGGCGCCGTGCTCGCCGTTCTTATCTTTGAGGCAATCATCGGTGGTGATTTCGCGCAGGCCACAGGGGTGGTCCTGTCCGGTGTCTTGAGCACATTGCTGATCGGCGTCGGACTGGGCGTTATCGGGGCGGCGGCTATGATTTTCCTGCTCAGCCGCTATCTGATCCCCGATCACCTGGAGAGCAGCGTGACGCTGCTTTTTGTGGTGCTCGCCTTCGCCATATCGGACTTGCTGCATCCTGAGTCAGGGTTGCTGACTGTGACAGTCATGGGCGTGATTCTGGCCAATCAGAATCTTGTGAGCACCAAGCACATTGAGGAATTCAAAGAGAATTTGCAGGTTCTGCTGCTGGGCTTTTTGTTTATCCTGCTCGCATCGCGGCTAGAGCCGGGTGTGATTGCGGAACTCGGCAGTCGCAGCCTGATTTTTCTGGCGATTCTGATTGTCATTGCCCGACCCCTCGCCATCCTCCTTTCAACATGGCGCTCAGAGCTTGAGAAGAAGGAGCGCCTTTTCATGGCTTGGATGGCCCCGCGAGGCATTGTTGCCGCCGCCGTCTCTTCTATCTTTGCCTTTGAGTTGATCGAGGCGGGCCACAACGGTGCGGAACAACTGGTTCCCCTCACCTTCCTGACCATAATCGGCACCGTGTCCTTCTACGGTCTGACAGCCGGTCCCGTTGCGCGCCTGTTGGACCTGTCAGAGGAGGACCCACAAGGCGTGCTGATTGTGGGCGCTCATCCGTTTGCCCGCGCCATCGCCCGTGTTCTGCAGAACCATGGATTTGTGGCCAAACTGCTGGACACGAACTGGCGCAACATTAAGGAAGGGCGCATGCAGGGCCTGGATACTCATTATGGCAATGCGCTCTCGGAAGAGGTATTTGAAGAGCTGGATCTGACCGGTGTCGGTCGTCTGTTGGCAATGACGTCTAACAACGAGGTGAATTCGCTGGCTGCAGTTCACTTTCAGGAAGCGTTCAGCCGCGCGGAAGTTTACCAGTTGCCGATGAGATCGGTCGATGGTCCGGTCGACAGCAACGTCGTCACCCAGCCCAATCTGACGGGTCGTTTTCTCTTTGGCCCCGAGATGACGTGTGATTATCTGGCCGAGCGATTGCGTCAGGGTGCGGTTGTGAAAGCCACCCCGTTGACGGAGACGTTTGATTACGTCGACTTCCAGACCCGGTACGAGCAAGAGGCGATCCCCTTGTTCGTGATTACCAGCCGCAATAAGCTGGGAATTTATACAACGGACTACCAGCCAATTCCCAGGCCGGGGCAAATCTTGATCAGTCTGGTTGAACCTTTGGACAAGGAGTTGCTGCAAACCGGTGAAAGAGAGCTGAGCCTGGAAACGTTTTAGACGACGCGATTCCCTCTGGTGATGATAACAGAAGAGCTGTTGCACACGCGGCCTGCTACGAAATAGGGATAGGATGCCTGTCATCAGCCCGCGCAGGTCGTGGCAGACAGGCATCGGGAGAAACGCCGTTGAAGCGAGGCAAAGGCAAAACGCGCACGCTCGTTGCCCAGATCACAAGCAGTTTCATCATCCTGGTATTTGTAGCCATGGCGATGGCCTGGTTGCCTGAAGTATGGCTTGTGGACAATCGCTTTAACCGTGAAACGTGGGCCAGGGTGGAACAGGGGGGGCGAGCAGCGCGAGCGCTCCACGGTCGTTGGAGAGCCGAGGTGGCGAACGCGGCAATCCTCACGGCGCAGTTACCCACGCTTCAGGATCTCGTCGTGGCGCGGGACGTGCCGCAGCTGGATGAATACCTGCGGACCGTGGAGACGAGTCTGGATATGGATTTGATGATCGTGTGCGAGAGCGACGACCAGATCCTGACGCAGGTAGGCGCGAATTTCCCCTCCGATATCTGCACCATTCAAGAGGGCACCGAGTACCACGTTAACGCCATAGAGGATCGGGCGGTCGCGTGGTTACTCGGCGCACAGCCGATCCGCCGCGGCACCCAGCAATTGGGCGTGATCATCACGGGCCTGCGTCTGGACAACACGTTTGCCCGGGCGATGCGCGGCGAAACTGAGTTGGAACATACTATTCTGGTCGATGGTCAGCCGGTCGCCACCAGTCTGCCCGGGGGGCTGGGGTACTGGCAGGAGACTTCCCAGACGGGTGAGTACGATCGGGTCCGTTCTGTCACGGGTTACTTTCGCACCTATACCCTCGAAGAGCGACCTTACTTTGCCACGCGCCTGGACCTTCAGGGACCGGGTCTGCAAGATGAAGTGGCTATGGCAGCCACCGGTATCCAGGCCACGCGGCGCACCCTGTTATTGACGCAGGTTGCCAGCGTGTTGGCGGCAACCGTGCTGGCCTCGTTGCTCGGGCTCATCGTCGCCCGGCGCATCGGTCGCCCCCTGCAGAATCTGGCTGAAGGAGCGTATGCCTTCAGCCGTGGCGATATGGACGCGCCGATACCGCTGGACACAGGCGTCAGCGAGACAGACCGGGTGGCATCGGCGCTGGAGCAGGCGCGCCATGATTTGCAGCGCACGCTGACCAACCTGCAACAAGAGAAGGCCTGGATAGAGCACTTGTTGCAGGCAATCGTGGAGGGCATTGTCACTCTCGATGATGAGGGACGCATTACCTTCTTCAGTCGCGGCGCGGAGCGAATCACGGGCTGGTCGCGTGAGGAGGTATTGGGATGTCCCAGCGACGACGTTTTGCCCGTGGTGCAGGCGGAAGAATCGTTCGGCGACCTGATTCCGCCGCCCGAGCAGCGCCGGCGAATCACAGTACGCCTGAAAAATGGGCAAACGGCGACCTTGAGCGTCAGCCGGGCTGAATTGACGCCGCCGGAGGCGGACAATGCTCGATTGGCGCTCGTCTTTCGTGACGTGAGCGAGGAGGAGGCCCATCAACGGCTCATCAGCCACTTCCTGGCTAACGTGACCCATGAGTTCCGCACGCCACTGACGGCTCTGGGGGCGTCGGTGGAGTTGTTGCTGGATCAGGCTCAGAACGTGACGCAACAGGAGCTGCGGCACATGTTGAGCTGGCTGCACCTGGGCATTCTCAGCCTGCAAACGCTGGTGGACAATCTGCTGGAAAGCGCCAGCGTGGAGGCGGGGCGTTTCTACGTGGCTCCCCGGCCCACGGATCTGGGAGAAATCATTGCTGAGGCCACGCGCCTGATGCAGCCTTTGTTGGAGAAGTACGATCAACAGTTATCTGTGGAGCTGCCGCCGGATATTCCAGTGGTTAACGCCGATTCGCGACGTATTGTGCAGGTCTTCATAAATTTGCTCTCGAACGCTAACAAATATGGGCCGGAGAATTCGGAGATAATAATTGAAGCACGGCGAGACAACGGGTGGGTTCGCGTTTCGGTCGCCGACGATGGGCCCGGTGTGCCTGCCGAGCATTTCGACGATCTGTTCCACCGCTTTGCCCACTTCTCCTCTGATTCTGATACGGACAAGGGCAAGTATGGCGTTGGATTGGGGCTGTGGGTGGTGAAGGCCATCGTCCAGGCCCATGGGGGAGAGGTGGGCGTCGAGGATTACCCACAGGGAGGCGCCCGTTTCTGGTTCACGCTGCCCGCGACGGAGGAGAGATGACGATCCTGGTAGTTGACGACGATCGGGTGCTGGCTGAGATCATGGTATTTACGTTGCAACGCGCCGGCTTCGAGGTTATTCAGGCTTTCGACGGCGCGACGGCCCTGCGTCGCTGGGAGGAAGATGACCCGGCGTTGATCATCCTCGACGTTAACCTGCCAGATATCGACGGTTTCACTGTCTGCCGGCGCATACGGGAGCAGTCCGACACTCCCATTATCCTGCTCACCGTGCGCGGTGAAGAGGACGACATCGTGCACGGTCTGGAAATCGGCGCTGACGATTACGTCACGAAGCCTTACAGTCCGCGGCAGTTGGTGGCGCGGGCCCAGGCAGTGTTACGCAGGGCCTCTGCGCCTGCCTCAGAGTCAACGGCGCCGGCGACGCGCCAGGCGGCGGATCTGACCCTGGACTTGAACCGGCGCGAGGTGAGCGTGGGTGACGGGGAGCCGATCTCGCTGACGCCTCTGGAGCTACAGTTGTTGGACTATCTGATGATCAACGCCGGTCACGTGCTGACGACCAACGCCCTCATCGACCAGGTCTGGGGGCCGGGCGGCGGCACGCGCAGTATGTTGCGTCAACTCATGCACCGGCTGCGTCAAAAAATCGAACCGGCTCCCTCAGATCCTGTCTATATTGAAACGGTGGCGGGTGTGGGCTACGGATTCGTCGACGATGGCGATTCCTGACTTTCCCTTTTGGATCAGCTTTGTTATGGCATTGAAACGCCCGCTGTGATTGTGATCTGTTACTCTCGTTGCTTGAATGGAAACAACGTGCAATGGGAGATAAAAAACAGATGCAACTCATTGAGGGGCGTGACTGTCACGTCGCTGCGGAAGCGACGCTACTGCGGTTGTTAAGCTGCACGGCAGCCGCGGACCCCGAGGCGGTTGCCTTTCAAACGTATGCCTGGCAAGTGATGACCTTGCTGGATAGTCATCTCTGCAGCCGGTCGTTGGGCGGAGACGGGACGAACCTCTACGACTACCTGATGGAAGTGGACAGATCGGTTTACGATCTGCTCTTGCTGGGCGGTCAGGCCGTCTCAGACCTGCTCGATGCGTCGCTGGTGCCAGATCTGGTGCAAAAAGCTTCGCGCGAGCAGATGCCCTCGCTCCTGCTGGCCCGGCAGCCTGCCTGGCCTCTGCGACGGGTGCTGTTGCTCATACGAGGCGAGGCCACTGATGCTGTCACCATCGAATGGGGTAGCTATCTATCCCGCCTCAGCCAGGCTCACCTGACCGTGCTGGTCGTATTACCCCAATCTGCAGGACAACAGGCTGGCGAGCGCTCGCCAATGGCCGATGTTCTCACGTCTGAGTCGAGAATGGGCCAGAGCGTGCGCCGCGCACTGTCGCCTCTGGTGTCGCAAACGAATAACGTCATTTTGAAATTGAATCAGGGTGATCCCGCCAGCCAGGTCCGAAAGGAAATTGCGCGTGGTGACTATGATCTGACCATTCTCAACGCCGAGCCGCCCGGACGCCTGTTGCACGCCCGTCTGAGCAATTTGATAGAACCGCTGTTACGTTGGTCACCGCATCCGCTGCTGGTTGCCAACCGCCTGCAGCGCCCCGACGCAGACGATGGAGAGGAAGCGGCATGGCACGACTGAGTATTGCCCTTGGCGACCGGCGGCGGCGTACGGTTCTGAGCCTGCACGCGGGCTGGATTCCCATCCTGGTCATTGTGGCCTGGCTGGGTGCTATGTGGCAGGGGCCGCAGGCCTATCCGGCTCAGGATGTTCAGGAGCGCTGGTTGTTAGGCGCGGCCCTGGCCCTGGCTGCACTGGTCAGTGTTGCATTGCGCGAAGCGATGCGTTTCGCCATTCTGCAGCGCACCTCCGCCACAAAGTCTGAGAGTCGTTTGCTGCGCATCACATTGTATCCCTATGGTGGTGCATTCCATTTGTCGCCGTCTCGGCTTTCCTGGCGTCGCCAGGCAGCCCTGATTCTAGCCGGTCCCCTGAGCAGCGCCGTACTGGCCCTGGTCTTTACTATCTTGTGGCTGTGGGGTGGGCAGCCGTTCTATGGCTGGTTGGCGTTGCTCAATGCCAGCCTGGCTGTTTTCACGCTGGCGCCCGCCCGACCGTTGGATGGTGCGAGGCTGCTGGCGGCTCTGAGCCACCACCGGCGGCTGGCGCGATTGCCTGTGGAGCGCATTACCTTCCACAGCGGCGACCTGCTGGCGGCATCTCTGGTGTGGTTAGGGGGGCTATCACTGTTGCTGGCACAGTTTCCGCCCGGCGTGCTGATGATAGCAGTGGGATTCTTGCTGCAATTGCACGAGGACAATGCGCCGCAGGCGCTTGATACCGAGCAACAGGATCTGCTAAACCGCTATTCTGTGCGCGACGTGGTTCAACAAAACGGTTGTGATGGTGCTGGTTCGGTGACCGAGCGGCGCGGTCGCCGTCGAGTTGGCCTGCTGGGCGACCAGCCGGCGCCTCTCCCTCATGAGCCTGAGCGCGGTGGCAGCGATGGTAGCGCCTTGCCGTTGCGAGAGGGGCCTTCCCTGCGCTCTCGCGTCATTCCGATTACGGCAGAGCTGGGGACGGCGTGGCGCAAACTGCACGAACAGAATGCGCGGCTTCTCCTCGTCGTCGACGATTACAAGATCGTTGGCGTCTGTTCCCGCGCTCAACTCCTGTCCTATTTACGCTCGCGTACTTCGAGGGAGTCAGAATCATGACGCGCCGTGGCTCATAACTGGCGTGGCAGAAATCATATTGAGCAAAAAATAACGATTGTATTGAAACACGGATTAGGTAGGAAGAGTTATTTATGGAATTTAGCATAGTCAATCTTCTATTGGTCTTGTTGGCAGCCTGGATTGCCGGTAACGTCGTGGCGCGGATGGGGTATCCGTCGATCTTCGGCGAACTGATGGCCGGCATCATCCTTGGCCCACCCTTGTTAGGTTTACTCCACGGCAGCGAGGCGTTGGCCGTTCTGGCTGAAGTCGGCGTTCTGCTGATGATGCTCTATATCGGTATGGAGATCGATCCCAAGGAGCTGTTTAAGGCTTCCTGGGCGGGGACGTTGGCTGCTCTGGGCGGTTTCTTCACGCCATTCGCACTTGTCTACTTCTTCGTCGTGGCACTGGGGGGCACGCCCGCCGCCGGCCTCTTCGTGGGTATCGCCGCGGGCATCACCTCGTTGGCCACCAAGTCGCGTATCCTCGTGGATCTCAAATTGCTGGATACGCGTGTGGCCCACGTCTTGATGGCGGGCGCCCTTATCTCGGATACCCTGGCCCTGATCGCCTTCGCCGTGGTTATCGGCGTTGTCGACGCCGGCGCGCTCAACATGGCCGAGATCGGCCTCGTCGCCTTGCGGGCTGTTCTCTTCTTCGGC
>JBMCFH010000153.1:0-7782 GCA_048620455.1 Chloroflexota bacterium
GCTGTCGACGGGCGCCGTTTCTACCACAGTCCTAAGCGCGCCCGGCCTTCATCTGAGATCATCTCCGGCGTCCACGGGGGGGACCACACCAGCTCGATGGATACGCCCTGCAGGTCGGGGAAGGTGCGCCAGAGGGTGGACTCGATGTCTTGCTTGAAGCTGGCGTGCATGGGGCAGCCCGGGGTGGTGAGGGTCATGACCAGCCGGATGTGACGATCCTCGATGTGCAGCTCGTAGACCAGACCCAGGTCGACGATGTTGATACCCAATTCGGGGTCAATGACTTCCTGTAGTGCTGCGTATACCAGATCTTCGTTCAGAAGTGCTGTATTTGTTCCTTCCATCTGTTTCCCTCTATCGCTTGCGCGCTCGTCTTCGAGATCAAGGCGTACCTGCTATTTGCATTGCTGGTAGTGTAGAGGCAATCGTACTATGCGGCATTGATCTGGATCAATCTCTCATTGGCTTAGTTGGCCGTTTTCCTTTATCATCGGCTGCGTACTTGTCCGTTCCATCGATAGCAAAGGTACAGGTGAGCCGTGGAAACGACTTTATGGCCTCTTGCAGTGTACTTTGGCGCCGTTCTGGTCGTCGTGGGCGCCATGCTGGGGCTGTCGTATGTGTTGGGGGAGCGGCACAGCGAACGGGCCACCGGCGATCCGTATGAATCTGGTATTGTCACCACGGGGAGCGCGCGCGTGCGCCTGTCGATCAGGTTCTACCTGATCGCCATGTTCTTCGTCATTTTCGACCTCGAGGTAGTTTTTGTCATTGCCTGGGCTGTGGGGGCGCGGGAGCTGGGATGGGCGGGTTATATTGAGATCGCCATCTTTATCGGCGTTCTGCTGCTGGCGCTGATTTACCTCCTACGAGTGGGCGCGCTGGATTGGACGCCGCGTAGAGACGCACTTGAACGAAGGAATAAAGGAGCCTCTTCATGAAGTGGTGGATGAGTCAACCAACGGAGGAGAAGGTCGCCGAGAGTGGTGACGGCGCCTTTGAAGACGTCATGGGCCGCATCCTGGCCCTGAGCCGCCTGCAGGATCTTCTGGCCTGGGGGCGCAAATCTTCACTCTGGCCCTTCAACTTTGGTTTGTCCTGCTGCTTCGTGGAGATGGCTACCAGTCTGACGAGCAAATACGACATTTCCCGTTTCGGCTCCGAGGTGATTCGCGGCACGCCGCGCGAAGCGGACGTGATGATCATCGCCGGCACCCCCTTCATCAAGATGGCGCCGGTGATTCTGCGCCTCTACGAGCAGATGATGGAGCCGCGCTGGGTGATTTCCATGGGATCCTGCTCCAACTCTGGCGGCATGTACGATATCTATAGCGTCGTCCAGGGTGTGGACAAGATTTTGCCTGTGGACGTCTACGTGCCTGGCTGCCCGCCGCGCCCGGATGCCTTCATGGAGGGACTGACTCTGCTGTCAGATGCTGTTGGCAAAGAGGAGCGCCCCTTGAGCTGGGTTATCGGCCCGCAAGGCGTGGTGAAGGCTGACCGGCCCTCGCTGCGCGATCAGAAGCGCGAGCAGCGGATGAGAGCCACAGATTTGCGAACCCCCGATCACGTCTGAATCAAGCCGTTCATCCGGCTCCATGATTGGAAGCGCGGCGCCCTCGTGTTGTGGCGCCGGTCGGTATAGCGAAACGTTTCGGTGTATAGCAACGGAATGCGATGAACAATATTGAACCAGAGATCAGCCAGGAACTAGAGCGAGAATTTGCAGATGGTTTGTTGGGATCTCAATCCAGCGCGGACGAGGTACCCACGTTCTGGGTCAGCGAGGAGCGCGCCAAGGACGTCTTGCGCTACTTGAAGCAGAGCGCATCGCGCCCTTACCGTATGCTTTACGATCTGACGGCAATTGACGAACGAGCGCGCGGTCATCGCGATGGGCAGCCGGACAGCGACTTTACGGTCGTCTATCACCTTCTTTCGCTGGAGCACAACCGGGACATTCGCCTGAAGGTGCCTCTGAAGGGGGAGCATCCGGCGCTGGACAGCATCAGCGACCTGTGGGCCAACGCCAACTGGTACGAGCGTGAGGTCTGGGACATGTTCGGCGTCGGTTTTGAGGGCCACCCGCACCTGGTGCGACTGCTGATGCCGCGCACCTGGGAGGGGTATCCGTTGCGCAAGGAACACCCTGCGCGGGCTACAGAGATGGGCCCGTTCCAGCTGCCCCCGGAAAAGCAGCAGCGGGAGCAGGAGGCGCTGGAGTTCAAACCGGAAGAGTGGGGGTTGCAGCGGCAGACGGAGGACAGCGAATTCATGTTCCTCAATCTGGGGCCGCAGCATCCCGGGACCCATGGCGTGCTGCGCGTCGTCCTGCAACTGTCGGGCGAAGAGATCGTCGACGCCGTGCCGGACATCGGCTTCCACCATCGCGGCGCGGAAAAGATGGGCGAGCGCCAATCGTGGCACACGTACATTCCCTACACCGATCGTGTCGATTACCTGGGCGGCGTCATGAACAACTTCCCCTACGTCATGGCGCTGGAACGGCTGGCGGGCATTGAGATTCCAGACCGGGCCAGGGTTATCCGCATCATGATGGCCGAACTGTTCCGCCTTGCCAGCCACCTGGTGTGGTACGGAACATTCGCCCAGGATCTGGGCCAGCTCTCGCCCGTTTTCTATATGTTCACCGACCGCGAGCGCATTTTTGATATTGTGGAGGCGATTTGTGGCGGGCGTATGCACCCCAACTGGTTCCGCATTGGCGGCGTGGCCCAGGATCTGCCCGAGGGGTGGGATAAGCTGATTCTCGACTTCCTGGATTACATGCCGGCTCGCCTGGACGAGTACGACAGAATGGTGATGAATAACGGCATCTTCAAGGCGCGCAGCAAGGGCGTGGGGGCTTATACTCTTGAAGAAGCGATAGAGTGGGGCGTAACGGGCCCCGGCCTGCGAGCATGCGGCCTGGAATGGGATCTACGCAAGAAACGACCCTACGGCGGCTATGATCAGTTCGATTTTGAGATACCGACGGCGGTAAACGGCGACTGTTATGACCGCGCCGTGGTGCGCGTGGAGGAGATGCGCCAGAGCCTGCGCATTGTGCGCCAGTGTGTGGAAAATATGCCGCCCGGCGCTTACAAGTCGGCGCACCGCCTGGCGACGCCTCCGCTGAAAGAGAAGACGATGTATGATATTGAGACGCTCATTACGCACTTCCTGAACGTGAGCTGGGGGCCGGTGATGCCGCCGGGGGAGAGTTCGGGCACGGTCGAAGGCACGAAGGGGTTGTATACGTATTACGTGGTCAGCGACGGCAATACCGAATCGTATCGCACGCGCATCCGCACCCCGTCTTTTACCCATATTCAGATGGTGCCTTTTGTGACTCGTGGCGAGACGGTGGCCGATTTGCTGGCGCTGCTGGGAAGTGTTGACTTTGTGCTGGCTGAGGTAGACAGATAGGCGACGGAATTATGCTCTCTACAGAAGAACGGCAGGAGATCGAAGCTGAACTACAGCACTACGAATTCAAGCGAGCCGCGTGTATCGAGGCCTTGAAGATCGTGCAAAAGCACCGTGGCTGGGTGTCCGACGAAAGCCTGGAGGATTTGTCCGAGGTGCTGGAGATGTCGGTCGACGAGCTGGACAACGTCGCCACGTTTTACAATCTGATATTTCGCCAGCCGGTTGGCGAGCACGTGATCCTGCTCTGCGACAGCGTCAGCTGTTGGATTATGGGCTATGAACGGATGCGGCGCAGGTTGAACGAAGAGCTGGGCATCGACCTGGGGCAGACGACGCCCGATGGCAAGTTCACACTGCTGCCCATGGTCTGTCTGGGCGACTGCGACCACGCACCGGCGATGATGATCGACGAAACGCTGTACAACGATCTGGACGAAGAGAAAGTGGGCCAGATTCTGGCCCGATACCGCTAGATATCTAATCGTGGGCGACGCCGGCCCCACAGGGGTATTGTATACGGGTAACTTATGGACAAACCGCTGACACAGAACATTCGTGAAGGAGAAGCGCCGCTCGATCTGAGCGAGTACGAAGCCGCCGGCGGCTACCAGGCGGTGCGCAAGGCGCTGGGCGAGATGTCGCCGGGCGACGTGGTGGACGTCGTTACCGAGTCCGGCCTGAGGGGCCGCGGCGGCGCCGGCTTCCCCACGGGCACCAAGTGGAGTTTCGTGCCCATGGGGCCGGACGCGCGCACGCCGAAGTATCTGATCTGCAATGCCGACGAGATGGAACCGGGCACCTTCAAGGATCGCCTCTTACTGGAGGGGGATCCGCACCTGATGATCGAGTCTATGATCGTCAGCGCCTACGCCATTCAGGCCAGCGAGGGGTTCATATTTTTGCGCTGGGCTTACAAAACGGCGGCGCGTCGCCTGCAAAGAGCGCTGGAAGAGGCGCGCGAGGCGGGCTATCTGGGCCATGACATTCTGGGTAGCGGCTATGATTTTGAATTGCACCTGCACGTCAGCGCCGGGCGCTACATGTGCGGCGAGGAGACGGGCTTGCTTAATAGTCTGGAGGGCAAGCGAGCCACGCCGCGCGCCAAGCCCCCATATCCGCAGGTGAGTGGCCTATGGGGTCGCCCCACGGTGGTCAACAACGTGGAAACGCTGTGCAACGTGCCGCACATCATTAACAACGGCGCCGAGTGGTACAAGGGCCTGAGTCACACGGACGAAGGGGGCACCAAGCTCTATGGCGCCAGCGGCAAGGTGCAACGGCCCGGCCTGTGGGAGTTGCCCCTGGGCACGACGCTGGGCGAGATTCTGGAAGAACACGCCGGGGGCATGCAAGAGGGATTGGCCTTCCGCGGCGCGCTGCCGGGCGGGGCGTCTACCGATTTCCTCACCACGGACCATCTGGACGTAAAGATGGATTTCGGCTCGGTGATGGAGGCGGGCAGCCGCCTGGGAACGGGTACGATCATCGTGCTGGACGACCAGACCTGCCCGGTGGGTATGGTGGCAAACCTGGAGAGTTTCTTCGCCCAGGAGTCATGCGGCTGGTGCACGCCCTGTCGCGAGGGGTTGCCCTGGGCGGCGAAGGTGTTGCACGCCATGGAAGACGGACAGGGTCAGGAAGGCGACATTGACCTGCTGGCGCAGCAGTGCCGGCTGTTGGGGCCGGGCCACACGTTCTGCGCGCTGGCGCCCGGCGCCGCGGAACCGTTGCAAAGCGCCATCAAATATTTCCGCGAGGACTTTGAACGACATATCAGCGAACAGCGGTGCCCCTATCGGTAAAACCATCTGTCAGAGACGGTGCTACGGGGCTTAGCGGAGGCTATTTTATGGGAACGATCTACATCGATGGCCAGGCGTACGAAGTTGATTCGTCGAAGAACCTGCTCGACGTCTGCCTGTCGCTGGGTATGGATTTGCCTTATTTTTGCTGGCACCCGGCTATGGGGTCGGTCGGCGCCTGTCGCCAGTGCGCGGTCAAACAGTTTCGCGACGAGGATGATACGGACGGCCAGATTGTCATGGCCTGCATGACGCCGGCGGCGGACGGTGCGCGCATTTCGCTGGCCGATGCGGAGGCGGAGGAATTTCGCGAGTCGGTGATCGAATGGTTGATGATCAACCACCCGCATGATTGTCCCATCTGCGACGAAGGCGGGGAGTGCCACCTGCAGGATATGACGGTGATGACGGGCCATAGTTACCGCCGCTTCCGCTTCAAAAAGCGCACGCACCACAACCAGTACCTGGGGCCGTTCATCAACCACGAGATGAACCGCTGCATCCAATGTTACCGTTGCGTTCGTTTCTACCGTGACTACGCAGATGGGCGCGATTTTGACGTCTTCGGCGCGCATGATGACGTCTATTTTGGCCGTCATGAAGACGGTGTGCTGGAAAGCGAGTTCAGCGGCAACCTGGTGGAGATATGCCCTACCGGTGTGTTTACCGATAAGACCCTGAAGGAGCATTACACGCGCAAGTGGGACCTGCAGACCGCGCCCTCCGTGTGCACGTTGTGTAGTGTGGGTTGCAATACGATTCCCGGCGAGCGTTACGGTCACTTGCGCCGCGTACGCGCCCGGTTTAACTATGACGTGAACGGCTACTTCCTTTGTGACCGCGGCCGTTATGGCTACGAATTTGTGAACAGCCTGCAGCGCATTCGTTATCCACGGTTGCGCAACGGCGAGCGGGCGGCGCAGGAAACGGCTGATACCGTCACCTCGTCGGATGACGTGATGGGGCATCTCTCCAACCTTCTGGCCCAGAGCGAGGGGGTACTGGGTATCGGCTCGCCGCGTGCGTCCCTTGAGAGCAATTTCGCCCTATATCACATGGTGGGCGAAGAGCGCTTCTGTAGTGGCCTGAACGCCGCGCAACAACAGCTGGTGCAGCAGGCGCGACAGATTTTACAGGAAGGGCCGGCGCGCTCCGCCTCTCTGCGTGATATTGCGGAGTCGGACGCCGTGCTGGTGCTGGGCGAAGATTTGACCAACACGGCGCCGATGATGGCCTACGCCGTGCGCCAGGCGCTGCGCAACAAGCCCTGGCGAGAGGCGGAGGACGTGGGCGTTCCGTCATGGAACGACTACGCCATTCGCGAGATTATGCAGGAGGACCGTGGGCCGTTGTTCCTGGCGACCGGGGCGGAGACCAAGCTGGAGAACGTAGCGACCTTTGCTTACCACGCCGCGCCGGCCGACCAGGCGCGGCTGGGTTGGGCCGTTGCGCACTTGCTGGATTCCGGAACGCCTGCTGTGCCGGACCTGGATGAAGAAGTTCTGACCCTGGCGCGGCGCATCGCGGAAGCATTGCAGCAGGCGCAACAGCCGGTCGTTATCTCCGGCGCCAGCAGCGGCAGCGCGGAGGTGATGGACGCGGCTGCGGCTGTGGCTGCAGCGCTGGGCGTAGACGAGCAGCCGGGATTGCTGGCCCTCGTGGCGCCGGAGGCTAACAGCATGGGGCTGGCTTTGATGGGAGGGATGGATTTGCAGGCGGCGCGGCGGGCGCTGCAGGACGGTGCGGCGGAAACGGTGGTGATCGTGGAGAACGACCTCTACCGTCAGGCGGACGCTTCTTTTGTCGACGATCTGTTGCAGGCGGCGCGGCAGGTGATTGTCCTCGACTACCTGGAGACGGAGACCACGGCGCGGGCCGACGTTGTGTTGCCGGCAGCTACGTTTGCCGAAGGCGACGGCACGCTGGTCAGTTACGAAGGACGGGCGCAGCGTTTTCTGCAGGTGTATAAGCCTGAGGATGCGGTGCAGGAGAGCTGGCGCTGGCTGCAGGCGATGAACGATATGACAGCGCAGGGCGCGGTGAGCGCGTGGCGCGAGCTGGACGATGTACTGCAGGCGCTGGCCCGGGCGTTTCCCGCATTTGAGCCGGTGCCGGAGATTACCCCGCCTTCTGAGTTCCGAATCGTGGGGCAGAAGATCCCGCGCCAACCGCACCGCTACAGCGGTCGCACGGCGATGCGCGCGCACATCAACGTCAGCGAGCCCAAGCCGCCTGACGACGAGGATACACCGTTGCACTTCTCTATGGAGGGGTATAAGGGTCAGCCGCCGGCAGAGCTGGTCCCGCGCTTCTGGGCGCCGGGCTGGAATTCGATCCAGGCCCTGAACAAATTCCAGATTGAGGTGGGTGGCCCGCTCCGCGGCGGACGACCGGGACGCCGGCTCATAGAACCAGATGCGGCGCAGGGCGCACGGCGTGAGGCGCAGATACCGGAGGCCTTTGAAGCGCGCTCCGGCGAGTGGCTGGCGTTACCACTGCATCACATCTACGGGTCGGATCCGTTGAGTATGTACACGCCCGGCGTGGC
>JBMCFH010000154.1:0-7769 GCA_048620455.1 Chloroflexota bacterium
TCGAAGAGGACGAAGAGGAAGCTGAAGAGACCCGCCAGCGTTCCCCATAATACTCTGGCAAAGTGAAAAGCGGCGAGGGCCAGGCCGATGGTGAGAAAGACGATGGGCAGTCGCGCCAGAAACACCATGCGTGTGACATCGTGATTGTATTCCCAGAGCATGAGCTGGGCGAATTCATACCAGCCCTGCGGTTGATCCCAGCTAGGGTGATCCAGAGGCAACTGCACGTCAAGCATGGCGTGCAAAGGAAGCGCGCTGAGGACATTGGCCACGGGCGGGTGCTCTACGCTGAAGCGTGGGTCGCCGGTGCGCAGATAGGCCAGTCCGCGCGCGATATGATTCTGTTCGTCCATAGTGGGGCTATCATCGACCAGACTTGCCAGTGCGAGAGTGTAGAAAAGGAGTAGGGCCGCGACAGCTAACCAAGTTTTTCCCCGGGTCGTCATGCCGAGTGATTATATGATGCTGTTTTACGGTGACAACCCTCGCCGCGCTACCGGGCGCCGGTGGAAGTCGGGCTCATTCGCTTGCAGTCTCCAGCGCCGTTATACTGGCTAGTGGTCTCAGTCTAAGGAGTAACCGGTAGTATGAAACCGTTTGAGGCGCTTACCCAGCGTGGACAAGTCACGCGCTTGCGGCAGCTGGCGCAAAATGCGCTTGAGCAGTACGGAATTGAGGTTGCGGAGCTGAGTCCTCTGGTGCATCTGGAGAATACAACATTTCGCATAGCAAACAATACACAAGTCTTCACCTTACGTATCAACCGGCCGAACCACCGAACGCGCGCGCAAATCAGGTCGGAGATGATCTGGCTGGCGGCAATTGATCGTGATACCGATCTGGTCGTCCCCAGGCCCGTGCTTAACGAAGAAGGCGAGTACGTAACCCGTGCCGGCGCAGACGGCGTGCCTGAGGAGAGAAGTTGTGTCTTGTTCGAGTGGGTGGATGGTCAGTTTTACCGGAAGCGGCTGTCGCCGGTTGCGCTGCGTCGCATCGGTCGCCTGACGGCCCTGTTGCACGAGCATGCGATACAGTTTGATCCACCGGCGGAATTCACACGTCATAACGTGCAATGGGGTACGGAAGATGAGCCGGGTGAAATGGCGCGTCTCATGGAGAAAGGGTTATCGGATGGCGCGGCGCTGGTAGAGCCACAGGATCTGGCTACCTTTACCCTGGCCCGCTATCATCTGCGCGAGACGATGGCCTCTGTCGGTCGTGGCAGGCAGACGTTCGGGCTTATCCACGCCGATCTGCACCATGGCAATTGCCTGTTTAAGGCGGGGGAGGCGCGGGCAATCGACTTTGACGACTGCGGCTGGGGGCACTTCGTCTATGACCTGGCTGTGACGCAATGGTATCTTCAGGCCCGGCCTGATTTCGAGGAGTTGTGTGAGGCACATCTCAGTGGTTATCAGGAAATTCGGCCATTGAGCAGTGACCAGCTGTCCTTGATACCGACCTATCGAGCGGCGCGCACGCTGCTCATGGCTTCCTATATGGCCGGTCGCCACGACAATCCGGAATTGCGCGATAGAGCGCCGCAGTTCATCGCCAATTGCGCCATGGCCTTGCGTGATTATCTGGCTGAACGGGGCGCGGATGTGGTCTGATGGCCCCGCGCTCGATGAGCCATACTTGCCCGGGCACCTGCCTGGGCTATAATCCTTTACCCGTTCGATACGGAATTTAAACCTGCAATCTAACTGCGAGAGGAGTTTTTTGTGCCTACAGCATTAATTACCGGCATTACGGGCCAGGATGGTTCGTACCTGGCCGAATTTCTCCTGGAACAGGGCTATAAGGTGGTGGGCATGGTGCGTCGCACCAGCACACTTAATTTCCATCGCATTGCCCACATTCAGGACAAAGTTGAGCTTGTATCCGGCGACATGCTGGATCAAATATCGCTCGTCCACATTCTGGAGGAGCACCGCCCAGACGAAGTTTATAACCTGGCTGCGCAATCGTTCGTCCAGACCTCGTGGGTGCAGCCGGTTTTCACCGGAGAAGTGACAGCGCTGGGCGTAACGCGGTTGCTCGACGCTATTCGCCTTGTCGATCCGCAAATCCGCTTCTACCAGGCCAGCTCCAGCGAGATGTTCGGCAAAGTCCAGGAAGTGCCCCAGAAGGAAACAACCCCGTTTTACCCCCGCAGCCCTTACGGTGTAGCGAAGGTGTATGGGCATTGGATCACGGTCAACTACCGCGAGAGTTATGGCATGCACTGCACGTCCGGCATTCTGTTCAACCACGAATCGGCCCGGCGCGGGCTGGAATTTGTCACGCGCAAGATTACGTATCACGCGGCGATGATCAAGCTGAATATGGCCGACGAACTGCGGCTGGGGAACCTGGATGCGCGACGAGACTGGGGCTTCGCGCCGGACTACGTGCGCGCCATGTGGCTGATGTTGCAGAATGAAAACCCCGAAGATTACGTGATTGCCACCGGCGAAACGCATTCGGTCGAGGACTTTCTGGACGCCGCATTTTCCCATTTGGACCTGGACTGGCGCGATTACGTGGTCCAGGATCCGCGCTTTATGCGCCCGGCCGAGGTGGATCTGCTTGTTGGCGATGCCAGTAAGGCAGGCGAGAAATTGGGCTGGGAACCGTCTGTCACCTTCGAGGGACTGGTGCAGACGATGGTCGACGCCGACCTTAAGATGATACAGAACGGAGAGACGCCGGTGTAGCGTGGCAACATGGCTGCCAGTGGCGCCGTCACCCTTACTCGGATGGCTCGAACTATTTGTCCAACTGACTGCGACAACAAGACAGCGAGAAAAGGAGTCTGTAAATGAGCGATATTGTATTCGGCACCGACGGCTGGCGAGGGCGTATTGCCGAAGATTACACGTTCGACAATGTCCGCCGTTGCGCTCAGGGTTTCGCCACCTATTTGAAGCGGGAAGGACTGGCGGAGAAGGGCGCAATTGTGGGCCACGACAAGCGCTTTCAGGCAGAGGATTTTGCTGCGGCGACGGCGGAAGTGTTGGCGGCAAACGGCATTCGTGTGTGGCTTACCGACGGCGCCACACCTACGCCAACGATTTCCTACGCCGTCGTCGATAAGTCTGCCGGCGGCGCCGTTAACATCACTGCCAGTCACAACCCGTCATTTGATTGTGGCTTTAAGGTACGCGATCCGCGTGGCGGCGCGATTGCTCCCGACAAATTGAAGGAGATCGAAGCGCTTATCCCCGATAGCGTTTCCCGTGTCGAGGTTGTGAAACTCGACGACGCGCTGAGCGACGGAATGGTGGAGATGTTCGATGCGGGTCCGGCGTACATAGAGCTCTTGCACCGGCTGGTCGATCTCGAGCCGTTGCGGTCCGCCGGCTTCCACGTGCTGGTTGATTGTATGTGGGGCAACGGTGCGGGCTGGTTCCCAAGGCTCTTGAACGACGGCAGCACGGAGGTGCATGAAGTACACAACGAGCGACACCCGCTCTTCCCGCACATGACGCGCCCGGAACCGATTCCGCCGAATGTGGACCATGGCCTGAGCTTCGTCCAGGAGCTGGGCGCCGACGTGGCCATTATCAATGATGGAGACGCCGACCGTGTTGGCTTTGGCGACGAGAAGGGCCGGTTCATCGACCAGCTACGCGTTTATGGCCTGCTTGGCTACTACTTTCTTGAAATTCGGGGCGAGCGCGGGCCGATTGTAAAGACGATCTCGACCACAAAGATGCTGAATAAGCTGGGCAAATTGTATGATGTGCCCGTCTACGAAACCGGTGTCGGGTTTAAGTATATTGCGCCGAAGATGATGGAAGTAGAGGCGATGATTGGCGGCGAGGAGAGCGGCGGCTACGCTTTCCGCGGTCACGTGCCTGAGCGTGATGGGATCTTAGCCGGCCTGTATCTGCTGGATCTGATGGTCAAGACGGGAAAGAAGCCTTCACAGTTGCTCGATATGCTCTTCGAGAAAGTGGGGCCTCACTATTACAATCGTATCGACACCCATTTCGACCAGGAGCGCAAGGATGAGATTCGGGCCAATGTGGCTAATGCCCGTCCCGACAGCCTCGCCGGGCTAAAAGTGGAGGATATCGTCACCATCGACGGCCATCAGTTTGTGATGGAGGATGGAGGCTGGTTGTTGATCCGCTTCAGCGGCACCGAACCGATTATCCGCGTGTACGGTGAAACCACGCATGAAGACAAGCTTGATGATATCTTGCAAGACGGCATGCAATTGGCAGGGTTACGTTAGGGCGTTTCGCAGAGCGCATGGCACACCTTCAACGTTTGTGTGAATAATGAGTGACAGCAAAGCATTTCAAGACTATTACGAGGACGCGGCCGGTTACTGTTATGGCTGTGGAAGGCTTAACGAGTACGGGCTGCAGATTAAGAGCTACTGGCGCGGGGATGAGACCGTCTGCGAGTTCCACCCGCAACCTTATCATACGGCAATCCCCGGCTACGTGTACGGTGGTCTGATAGCCTCTTTGATCGATTGCCACAGTACCGGTACTGCAGCAGCGGCGGCACATCGCGCTGCCGGTCGTCCTATGGATAGCGCCCCGCGGCTACGCTTTGTCACGGGCTCCCTGCACGTCGACTATCTACGCCCAACGCCGATCGACACAACACTTACCGTGCGCGCCAGAGTCAAGAAGCTGGACGGGCGCAAGGTGATTGTGGTCAGTTCACTCTACGCAGATGGTGAAGAAACGGCGCGTGGCGAGGTGGTGTGCGTGCAGGTGCCAGACCATTGGATTAGCGACGATGCTGGTTGATACCCATTGTCATCTGGACTTTGAACGATTTGACGGTGACCGCGACGCGATCGTAGAGCGCGCCCTCGCTGCCGGTGTGAAGCGCATGATCGTCCCGGCGCTTGACCTGGAGAACTGTAAGGCTGTCTTGAGGCTGACCGAGCGTTACAGCGCCGTTTTCGCCGCAGTTGGCGTTCACCCCAATTCCGCGGCCGAGTGGCAGGATAACTGGCTGGACGAACTGCGACAAATGGCTGCGCACGATAGAATTGTAGCCATTGGCGAAATTGGGCTGGATTACTACTGGGACACGACGCCGCCGGACGTGCAGCGGCGGGCATTTGCGGCCCAACTTCGACTGGCAGCCGAACTTGACCTGCCGGTCATCGTGCACAATCGAGAGGCAGATAAAGACGTCCTGCACTTATTGGCCAGGTCGCCGCTTCGAGAACGAGAGCGTCCCGGCGTATTGCACTCATTCAGCACGACCTGGGCTACGGCGGAGACCGCCCTGGAGATGGGCTACTATCTGGGCTTCACCGGGCCGGTCACTTACCCTAACGCCGACGAACTGCGCGAGGTGGTGGCGCGGACGCCAATGGATCGCATTCTGGTGGAGACAGATGCTCCGTTCCTGGCCCCACAGGCCCATCGCGGGCAGCGCAATGAACCGGCCTTCGTCACCGAAGTTGCGGCACAGATCGCCGAGGTGCGCGAGAACAATCTGAAGATTGTGGAGGCCATGACCACTGAGAACGCGGCCTGCCTGTTTGGCCGCAAGGTCGTTTCGGGTTGACATGGGTGGGGCGCCAAGCGCGGAGTCTGTCGACCTTTCTATCATCATCGTCAGCTGGAACGTGCGCCAGTTACTTCAACAGTGCCTGTTATCGATTGCGGCCGACCGCAGCGGCCTTGTCCTGCAGGTAATTGTAGTCGATGCAGCTTCCGCAGACGGCACACCAGAGATGGTGCGCGAGCAGTTTCCCTGGGTTCATCTCATCGCCTGCGAGGACAATGTCGGTTTTCCCCGCGGGAATAACCTGGGGCTGAAAGAATCGCGCGGACGCTACGTTCTTCTGTTGAATCCGGACACCAGAGTGATTGGGGGCGCTCTGTTGACGATGACCGACTACCTGCACGCGAACCCGACGGTCGGCGTTGTTGGACCTCAGCTATTGTACCCGGACGGCGAGATACAGTCTTCACGTCGTCGTTTTCCCACGCTGTTGACAGCTTTCTTCGAAAGCACCTGGTTGGAACCGTGGGCGCCGCGCAGCGTCCTAAACCACTACCGTGTCGCGGAGATAGATGCGGGCATTATTCAAGATGTTGATTGGGTTATGGGGGCGGCGCTGATGACCCGCCAGAAAGTAGTGCAGCAGGTTGGCCCTCTGGACGAAGCGTACTTTATGTACTCGGAGGAGCTGGACTGGTGCCGGCGTATGCGAGCGTGCGGTTGGCGTGTCGTCTATCTACCGCAGGCACAGGTCATCCACTACGAGGGCAAAAGCAGCGAGCAGGCCGTCACCGCCCGCCATATCAACTTCCAGCGCGCGAAACTGCGCTATTATCGCAAATATCACGGCCGGACGGCATCTTTGCTCCTGCGCATCTTCCTTCTGTTAATGTACGTCTGGCAACTGGGGCTGGAGTCGGTGAAAGGGCTGTTAGGGCACAGGCGTGCGCTGCGGTGGCAACGGGTGCGAGCATACTGGGACGTGCTGCGTTCGGGTCTGCACCCGGCCGGCTATTAGGAGCGCCGGTGGCGAGTAGCATTTACCCGATGCGAATAGGGTTGGTTACCGGGGAATTCCCTCCTATGGAAGGCGGGGTGGGCGCCTTTACACGCGAACTGGCACGGGCGCTTGCAGTCCAGGGCCACGAGATTCACGTGATTACTCACCGCAATGCACGCCCCGAACTGCCTGATGGCGAACGCTATTCACTGGGCCAATTACGCGAACCGTTTGAAGTGTCCTTCGGCTGGCTACACCCACGGGCCGGTCGCTGGCGCTGGGGCGACGTGGGGCAGATTGCCGACATTGCCATTCGTTACGACCTGGACATCCTGAACATCCAGTACCAGGCTGCTGCTTATAACATGCGCAGCCCGGCGATAAACGCCGCCCCGTGGCGTCTGAGGAGCCTGGCGACGACGGTTGTCACGTATCACGACCTGCGCGTTCCTTATCTGTTCCCGAAAGCAGGGCGCCTGCGTCGCTTCTTCGTGTCCTGGATGGCTCGACTTGCGCACGGCGCCATCGCTACCAATGCGCAAGATTACGAGTCCCTGCGTGCGGCGAAGGTTGACGCCCGGCGGCTTTGCCAGATACCGATTGGCAGCAACATCTCGGTGCATGAGGTGGACGCAGACGTGCGGTATGTCGTTCGGCGCCAGCTGCAGGTGCGTCCGGCGGATTTCCTTCTAGGCTATTTTGGTTTCCTCAATGAAAGCAAAGGAGCGGACAGCTTGCTTCGGGCGTTGTCCCGTCTGGACGATAGGGTGCACCTGGTTTTTATCGGCGGTAAGACGGGCAGCAGCGACACGGCGAACAATGCGGCGTTCGTACAGCACCTGGAAGAGCTGATCGAGGACCTGGATCTATCCGACCGCGTACACTGGACCGGCTATCTGCCGGATGAGTCGGTGTCTGAGCACATGAAGGCTGCGGATCTGATGGTCTTGCCTTATCGTGATGGAGTCTCCCTGCGGCGGGGAACGTTAATGGCTGCACTGGCCCACGGACGGCCCATTGTCAGCACCGAGCCGGAGAAGCCGGTTGGTGAATTGCAGCATGGTCACAACATCTGGCTGGCGCCCAGGTCGGATCACGAGGCGCTGGCGTTAGCGATCGCACGCCTGCGAGAGGCGCCAGAGCGACGAGCGGAACTGGGCAAAGCTGCGGCTCGAAGCGCACAGCAATTCTCGTGGGAGACAATTGCTGCGGACACGGCAGCATTCTTTGCCCGGCTGCAGCGCCACCGTTCATGAGGCGTAGGTCAGACGGGGGAGAGGCGCGCGTGCCATCGATCGTG
>JBMCFH010000155.1:0-7739 GCA_048620455.1 Chloroflexota bacterium
GGGCGCTAGCGCCCCTCGCCGCTCGGCGCGGAGACGACGATGCTGTTCACCACGCGCTCCAGCGTGGGCCGCGCGTCCTCAAACCCCTCTTCCAGAGCGCCTGCGGACACCAGTGCCATGAAATCGTCATGGATCACCACCCCCAGTAAGGTCAAGAGCGTTTCTTCTTCCACCGCTGAGGAGACAACCATGGTGGCGATGTTCTCCCCGTTCGCCGTGCTGGTGGTCGCCGGTTCCACCACGGTATAGACCTGGCCTTCGTCTTCGAGCAGGTTCCTGTACTTCTGCAACACCACCTGGGGCTGATCCGCCGCAAACGTCTCCTCCGTCTGCATTTCGAAGACCGCCAGCTCGCCGGGAATGACGTTCACAAAGGCCTCATCGCCAATCTCGCCGAGGGAAGTGCTGTCAATCACGAGCTGATCAGAGGCCAGCGTGAGCCCGCTAAAGCCGGTGTGCGCCACCCAGCTCTCGGGATGTTCCAGAGACAGGCCCAACTGTTCGCTCTCGTAGGTCACAAAGGTCTGCGCCGTGTCGTCCGCAGCCCCTGACCCCTGCTCCTGCTCGCAGGCAGCCAGCAGAGCGGCGACAAGGAGCGCCACCAACAGTAGTAGTTTCTTTGCCATTACGTTTCTTCTCCTCTGTATAACGTTGGCGGATTATAGCCGCAGTGTGGGCAACGCTGCCAGCGGCGCGCGCATTGCCCGGTGGGCGACACTTTGCTACAATGCCCCCTGTCACCAATAATTTTTATTACAAAGATTTGCAATTATGACCCACAAAGAGCGCAACTTTGCCCAACGCATCCGCCAACAAGGGTACCGTTTCACCCCGCAGCGCCAGCTGATCCTGGACGCGCTGTGCGAGAGGGGCGGTCACGCCACGGTGGACGAGATTTACGAGACGGTAAGCGCCACAGCGCCGGCCATTAACCTGGCGACGGTCTACCGCACGGTGCGCTTCCTGGAAGAGTTGCGCCTGGTGGTCAGCGCCGAGATCCAGGGCCGGACGGTGTACGAGATCGCCCAGCCCACGCCCCACCACCACCTGGTCTGTCGCGAGTGCGGCGAGGTGCAGGTTCTGGGTGACGAACACCTTCAGGACCTGGCGGCGGCGCTGGCCCGAGAACACCAGTTCAAGGCGGAGCTGGACCACCTGGCCATCAGCGGCCTGTGCGCCGGCTGCCAGGCCGAGCAAGACGAGGCATAAGAGACGCCGGCGGCGACCGGCGGCACGACGTAGGAGAGTCCCATGTTTCTGGCATCTGCGAAACTGTTGCACATCCCCGATGGCTTTCTGGTCACAGCCATCTCTGCCCTGACCTGGCTACTGAGCGCGATCGCCGTCTACATCGCCGTGCGCAGGAGCCAGGAGCAATTTGACGAGCGGCTGATTCCCTTTGCAGGCATCATGGCTGCCTTCATTTTCGCGGGGCAGATGATCAACTTCCCCGTCGCCGGCGGCACCTCGGGCCACCTGGTGGGGGCCGCGCTGGCAGCCATCGTCCTCGGTCCCTGGCTGGGCATCCTGGTGATGACCGCCGTGATCAGCCTGCAGGCGCTGCTGTTCCAGGATGGAGGCCTGGTGGTCATGGGCGCCAATATCCTGGTCATGGGCGTGGTGCCCGCGCTCATCGGCTTCGGGCTCTACCGCGCCGTCGCCGGGCGGGGCCGGCGGCTCAGCCTGGGGGTGGCAGCAGTTTCCGCCTGGCTGTCGATTATGGCTGCGGCGCTGGTCACGGCCCTGTTGCTGGGATTCAGCGGCACGTTGAGCTTCCGCCTGGTGGTGCCCGCCATGCTGGGCGTGCACGCCCTGATCGGCGTGGGCGAGGCCCTGATCACCGTCGCCGCGCTCGGCTACATCAGCCGCGCGCGACCGGCGTTGCTGGGCGAGAGCGCGCAAAGCGGCGGGCGCGGCTGGACGGTGGGCGCTGTGCTGGCGACCCTCTTCGTCATCCTCATCTCGCCGCTGGCTTCCAGTTTCCCCGACGGGCTGGAGTGGGTAGCCGAAGAGTACGGCTTCCTGAGCCAGGCGCGGGAGGCGCGCTTCGACCTGATGCCCGATTACACCATTCCTGCCCTGGGCGAGGGCAGCCTATCCACCATTGCCGCCGCGCTGCTGGGCGCGCTGATCGCGGGTCTGCTGGTGATGGCTTTCACGCGCCTGCTGCGACGCTCGCGCACCGCGACGCGCAGCCAGGGAACCGGCTAGCGGCGCGGCGAAGCCCCTGACTGCTGATGCACGCGCACGCGCTGGAACGGTACGAGAGGCGTAATAGCCTGCTGCACGCCCTGGACCCGCGCGTCAAGGTGCTGCTCACCGTCCTGTTCATCGTCTCCACCAGCCTGCTCCCGGACGGCGCCTGGGCGGCCTTTGCCGCCAGCTGGCTCTTCGTGTGGCTGGTTACTTCCCTGGGCCGCCTCAGTGTGGCGTTCGTCGTGCGCCGCTCCTTCATCGCCCTGCCCTTCGCCCTGGCGGCGGTGACGCTGCTGTTCACTGTGCCCGGCCCGGCGCTGGTTTCCTGGCAGCTGGGCGGGCGCCCGCTGACCATCAGCGAGCCGGGGCTGGTGCGATTCGCCAGCGTGATGGCCCGTAGCTGGCTGTCGGTACAGATGGCCATCTTGCTCACCGCCAGCACGCCCTTTCCCGATCTGATGCACGCGCTGCGCCACCTGCGCGTGCCCCACGTGCTGATCGCCATCCTCGGTTTTATGTACCGCTACCTCTTTGTGCTGGCTGACGAAGCCCGGCGGCTGCTGCGGGCGCGTGACGCGCGCAGCGCCAAACCCGTAGCGGGCGGCGGCGGCGGGTCTCTGCTGTGGCGCGCGGGCGTCACGGGAAACATGGTGGGCACGCTCTTTGTGCGCAGCATGGAACGCAGCGAGCGCGTCTACAATGCCATGGTGGCCCGTGGCTATCGCGGGCGACTTCTGACGCTGACGCCACACACCATGACGCGGCGAGATTGGCTGGCGGCGGTCGTGGCCCTGCTGCTCCTCGCCGCCATCCAGGCCCTGGGACGCATTTTTTAAGCAAGGCTGAGCGCAACGCGGCCCGTTACCGGAGAGGAAGCCTATGCCCGTACAACATCGAACAGAGAAATCGGCAGCGCGAGATGGGCACGGCGCGGCGACCATGCATGTGGACGACCTGCATTTCAACTACCCCGACGGGACGGTGGCCCTGCGCGGCGTGTCTCTGGACGTGAGGCAGGGCGAGAAGGTGGCGCTGGTGGGCCCCAACGGCGCCGGCAAGAGCACGCTGATGCTGCACCTGAACGGCCTGCTGCAGGGCCAGGGGCGCATTGAAGTGGCGGGGCTGCCCGTGCAGAAGGAGAACCTGCCGGCGATTCGCGCGCTGGTGGGCATGGTGTTCCAGAATCCGGACGACCAGCTCTTTTCGCCGACCGTGTTCGAGGACGTGGCCTTTGGCCCCCTGCACATGGGGCTGCCGGAGGAGGAGGTGCGCCGCCGCGCCGACCGCGCCCTGGCCCAGGTGGGCATGAGCGACGCAGCCGACCGCCTGAGCCACCATCTGAGCCTGGGGCAGAAGAAGCGCGTGGCTATCGCCACGGTGCTGTCCATGGACGCCCAGATCCTGGTGCTCGACGAGCCGTCGTCCGGCCTGGACCCGCGGGCGCGGCGCGCGCTGATCGAGCTGCTGGAGGCGCTGCCGCTGACGATGCTGGTCTCCACCCACGACATGCACATGGCGCGCGAGCTGTTCCCACGCATGATTATCATGGACGAGGGGCAGGTAGTAGCCGACGGGCCCACGTCACAACTGATGGGCGACCGCGCCTTGCTGGAGGCGCACGGCCTGGAACAACCGTAATCGGCGGCGGGGAGGCGCAGCGATTCGTAAGAATTCTATACTAAGATGGCGCGCGGAACCGATCTATCAGCGCAATGCAGTATAATAAAACGGCAAGCGACTGATCGAATAGACGAGCCAGAGAGGAAAGGAACGATGAGTGCAGAACAGTCCACTCAACAGAACAGCACGGAAACGGCGACCCTGGCAGGCGGCTGCTTCTGGTGCCTGGAAGCGGTTTACGACGAGCTGCAGGGCGTGCACAAGGTCGTGTCGGGGTACGCGGGGGGCGACGTGCCCAACCCCACCTACCGCCAGGTGTGCACGGGCACCACGGGCCACGCCGAGGTCGTGCAAATTACGTACAATCCGCAGCAGGTGTCTTATCGCGAGTTGCTGGAGATCTTCTTCACCATCCACAACCCCACCACGCTGAACCGCCAGGGCGCGGACGTCGGCCCCCAATACCGCTCGGCCATTTTCTATCATGATGAGGAGCAGAAACAGGAGGCGCAAGCGATCGTCGAGGAACTGGAAGCGGACCAGGTCTTTGACGACCCCATCGTCACCGAGATCGCGCCCCTGGATACCTTCTATGAGGCGGAGGACTACCACCAGGATTACTACGCCAACAACCCGCAGCAACCGTACTGCCAGGCCGTGATCCGCCCCAAGCTGGCCAAGTTCCGCAAGACGTTCGCCGAGAAGCGCAAGAGCTGACCACCGCGAATCGATCACCATCGTAGGAGCAAGCGCCTTGCCTGGGGCCGCACCATGACCCAGAACAACACGGAACAAACCGCTTATCCCCGGCTGACGCCGGAACAGATCGAGGAGCTGGGCGCCTACGCCGAGCAGCGCACGTTTGAAGATGGCGAGACGCTGTTCCAGGCCGGCGAGAGCGATTTCAAATTCTTCATCATCATCAAAGGCACCGTGGAAGTCGTGGAGCCGTCCTCGAGCCGACCGCACACCGTCGCCGTGCACCAGGCGGGCGAATTCACCGGCGACATTGATATGCTTACCGGACGACCCTCGCTGCTGACGGCGGTGGCCCGCGGCGAGGTCGTCGTCTACGAACTGGCGGCTGAGGAGCTGCGCCGCATCCTGAGCGAAGAGCCACAACTGGGCGAAGAAATTTTGCGCGCCTTTCTGGCGCGGCGCGAGCTGCTGGAAGCGTCTGATTTCGTGGGTGTGCTGGTGATCGGGTCGCGCCACTCGCGCGACACGTTGCGCATCCGCGAATTTTTGAGCAAGAACCAGGTACCCCTGACCTGGATCGACGTAGAAAACGACCCGCGCGTGCACCAGCTTTTCCGCCATTTCAAGGTCAGCGCCGAAGATACGCCCGTCGTGATAGTCCAGGGCAGCCGCGGCCTCTTGCGCCGGCCCAGCAACCGCGAATTGGGCGAGGTGTTGCATATCAAGCAACCGGTGGAACACGTCGTCTATGATCTGGCGGTCGTCGGCGCCGGACCGGCCGGGCTGGCTGCGGCCGTCTATGGCGCGTCGGAGGGTCTGCAAACGGTGGTCGTGGAAAAAGACGCGCCCGGCGGACAGGCCGGGCAGAGCTCCAAAATTGAAAACTATATGGGATTCCCTGCGGGGCTGTCGGGCAGCGATCTGGCCAACCGCGCTGTGTTGCAGGCCCAGAAGTTTGGCGCGCTGATCACCTCGCCGGTGCAGGCAGTTGGCCTGTCCTGCGAGCGCGGCTATAACGTGGTGCAATTGGATGACGGCGATTACATCGTGGCCCGCTGCGTGCTGGTCGCCACCGGCGGCTCCTACCGGCGGCTGGACGTGGAAAACTGTGAACGCTTTGAGGGCGCCGGCGTTTACTACGGGGCCACCACGGTAGAGGCCCAGATGTGCCACGATCAAGAGGTGCTGGTCCTCGGCGCCGGCAATTCGGCCGGTCAGGCTGCCGTGTTCCTTGCGCAACACGCGCGACGTGTGTTGCTCGCCGTCCGCGGGCAGGATATCTACGGGCAAATGTCCAGCTACCTGGCGCGGCGCATCGAAGAAACAGACAACATCGACATCCACCTGAACAGCGAAGTGGTGGCGCTGCAGGGCGAGGAATCGCTGGCACGCGCTGTGTTGCACAACCGGGAGACGGGCGAGGAGATCGCGGTGGATACGTCGGCGCTCTTCATTTTCATCGGCGTGGAGCCACACACGGCGTGGCTGCCGCCGCAAATTGAGCTGGATGAGCGAGGGTTCATCAAGACCGGTCCTGACGTGCAGCGCTCCCGCCATTGGCCCTTGCACCGCCCGCCCTACCTGTTGGAAACCAGCCAGCCGGGCGTCTTCGCCGCCGGCGACGCGCGCGCCGGTTCCATCAAGCGCGTGGCCTCTGCCGTGGGCGAAGGGTCCATGACGGTCCATTTTGTGCACCGTTACCTCTCCGGCTGAGCGGCGAAGCCAAAATTTCCGCACCTCGCCTGAATATGGCGCAAATGCCGCCCCGCCACCTGCGCGGCATGGAATTCGTCGTGTGGTGACGGGGCGACTGCGCGACAGGAAGGAAGACAAGACAATGGAGAACATTGACGCAACCGACATCGTGGAAATGCTGCTACACGGCAACCAGCTAAAACGCACCTCGCGCACCGGGTGGGTGCAACGGGGCGTGTCGCAGGGAGAGACGGTCGCCGCGCATAGTTACGGTGTGGCCTTTGCCGCCCTTATCCTGGCCCAATTGACGGAGGAAGCGGTGGACCTGGGTAAAGCGCTGGCCCTGGCAGTGCTGCACGATTTGCCTGAGGGATTAACGGGTGACTTTCCTGCACCCGCCAAGCGCTTTCTGCCGCCGGGCGTCAAGCCGCAGATGGAACGGGCGGCGTTGGACGAGATTCTGGGCGATACGCCGTTCGAGCCCCGCTTTCTGGAATGGTGGGAAGAGCTGCAGGCCGACGACAGCCCGGAGGCGCGGCTGGTGCACGACGCGGACAAGATCGACCTCTACGTCCAGGCACTGGTCTTTGAGGAGCAAACGGGCAACAAGCACCTGGCGGAGTTCTGGCAAGCGTCCCCCTCGCTCCATCTGCCCGAAGCGCGAACGATTTACGAGGCGCTGCGCCGGCGGCGCGACCGGCTGCACGGCGGCTGAGCGATTGCAATTTTGGCTCTGTCGCCGCCTGCCGTATACTTCTGCCCATGAGCGCCTATCGCCGCATTGTCCACGTCGAAAACGAACACGTTCTGGTTCGCCGCGCGCGCTGGTGCGACACGTTCCTGGCCAAATTGCGCGGCTTTACGTTCCGCAAGTCGCTGCCCGCGGGAGAGGGCCTGGTCCTCGTCGAGAAGTCAGACAACCGCGTGAACACGGCGATCCACATGCTCTTCGTGTTCATGGATCTGGGCGTGATCTGGGCCGACGGGCAGGGCAGAGTGGTGGACAAGGTGCTGGCCCGGCCCTGGCGTCTCTCATACGCGCCGCAGTCGCCGGCCCGCTATGTGATCGAGACAGACCCGGACGTGCTCTCGCGCGTGCAGATTGGCGACCACGTCCGTTTTGAAGAAGTTCAAGGAGGTTGAACGATGCACAAGGAGATAATCAGTACAGACAACGCGCCGGCTGCGGTCGGACCGTATTCACAGGCGGTGTGCGCCGGTTCGTTGGTCTACACCGCGGGGCAGATCCCGCTGGATCCGAACACCGGCAAACTGGTGGAAGGCGACGTGCAGGCGCAGACACGGCAGGTGATCCACAATCTGAAGGCGGTGTTAGAAGCAGCCGGCAGCAGCCTGGAGAATGTGGTCAAGACCACCGTCTTCCTCAACGATATCAACGACTACGCCGCGGTCAACGACGTGTATGGCGGCTTCTTTGGGGAGAGTGCGCCCGCCCGTTCCGCGGTGCAGGTGGCGGCCCTGCCGTTGGGAGCGCGCCTGGAAATCGAAGTGGTGGCGCTGCGCGACGA